>NZ_WKZG01000008.1:0-144419 GCF_009679665.1 Faecalibacterium sp. BIOML-A4
ATCATTTCCATCTACAAGGTTCAGATTAAAATGAGCATATCCCAGTTGAACTGCACCGCCCACGATCAGTTGGAGGATTGCCCACAGACCAATGCCGACAAGCAAAACAGCAAGCAGCCGACCGCCGTTTGGCTGGGCGAACAGGTTAAAATGAATGTCCTTTGCCTGATTGGAATTGGAAACGACACTGTTGGAACTGCTCACAATGGTAGCACCGAGCGCACTGGCGGCAATACCTGTCAGAACAGCAGTTTTCCATTTTCCGCGCAGAGCATCGCGAGCGAGCATACGATAGTCGGCAGATATTTTCATAGAAGCAACCTCCTGTCTGAAAATGGCAAGTATGTGTGAAAAGGAATATGATATGCCACTTTAATTTAGATACGTTTGAAACGCTGAAAAAATTGCAGCATGAATGAAAAAGAGGCTGTTGCACCGGCTTTTATCCGTGTGCAACAGCCCCCTTCCTTTACTTCAGCAGCTTGTCCAGTTCATCATATTGCATTACTGGAGCTTTGCAAGGATTTCTTCAGCCGTCATACCGCTGGCAAGCAGCTTCTTCAGCACATCTTCTGCTTCGCCCTTCTTTGCTTCTTCTGCTGCCTTTGCTTCGGCGGCAGCTTTTTTGTTTTCGGCTTTGGCAAGTTCCTTGGTGGCGGCTTTCAATTCTGCTTTCTTGGCTTTCAGCTGCGTTTTCAGATCATCGAGATTTGCAGTCAGCGTAGCAACCTCAGATTCGATTTTTTCCTTTTCAGCGGTCTTTTCTGCAACGACGGCTGCATAATCAACGTTGGCATTTACAATACGGGTCTTATTCTTGCTTCCCTTGGGTCTTGCCATAATAATTTCCTCCCATACAGTGAAATAATTTGATACTTACAAGTATATTCCAAATAGTCAGAATTGCAATAGGTAACCTGAGCTGTTTTCAACTGCTACTGTGCCACATCAGAAGGTAGGGCTTCATAATGGCAAGATACTTATCGCGTGCAGAACTTTCGTGCATATGCTTCTTGAGAATCCATCTAGTGAATACCGACACCCTCCATGATCTTTTCTATCCAATTTGTGGAAGAATCATTTTTCTCACTAAATGACCCCAAATAATGTGACGAACTCTCAACCTCTATTATTACACCATCCGGCATTCTGTATTTTTCTAAACTGAGATTCAAACCTTTAAGTGGGATTGTTCTAGCCAGTTGAGGGATAGAAACTGTATGGAGAATATCAATTTTTGATAAACCTCTATACGTTTCTGTCTTTTCGGCTTCACTTAGCAACCGTTCTGCATACTGATTTGAAATAACCTGTATGCGAAATTGTTCTTTTTCATCCTCGGTCATCTCAAGTGGAACGCCGTGCAATGTGTCTACAATATAGGACGAAATTTTAGCGAAGTGCTCGTCAAAATCAGTGGTATTCAAATTTTCTTCCTGATTCACTTCACTCTGCATGTACGGTCACCTCACTTTCCTTTTTTTTAGGCATAAACCAATAAAATATAACACAAAATGCTAAAGCAAACACAACACCAAAAACATTTTGACTCACTCTAAGACTAACCGCTCCTTGTAGTCCATATGTCTCTGCAGCAATGGCTAAAGCACCAAATGTGTTAAATACTGCCTGCCAGCCATATTGTGCTGAAAATCCTACACCGATTCCACCAAGAATTCCTATATATGCATAGATTGACGAAGGAAGCAGAAAATATAATACTGTAAAACATATAACACCTGCAATATTTCCGACAATCCTTTTACGGACTCTGTAGTGCATATCTTCCATAGACGGCAAAATCACGGACATGGCCGCAATACCAGCCCACATTGCACGTGGCATATTACAAAGTTCTGCAATGCAAAGGACAATCGGTACGCATAAAATCTGACATATCTGCCATTTTGTTCTGGAAGAAGTGATATCAAATTCTTGTATCAGATCTTTCAGATTTCTTTTATAAGTTCTGTTTTTATGATTTCGATAAAATACGAAGCAGGTAAGTGCTGCACCTAAAGCCATTCCGACTAATCGCATCTGATAGCTTTTTCCCGTAACATCATAACCATATAGCAGCAGATACCCAAGAACCAATGTAGATTGATTAAACATGGATGGATTATGGCATCCGAACAGAATCAACACAGCCAGTGCCGCAATATTTAACAGCATTCCCAATACCGGTGAAAACTGATTTGCTAAATGCGGACATACAGTCATAATTACAAAGAACAAAGCCAAAAGCATCGTAGATTGTCCGGTGTGGATCCCCAGATCCGCATTCCTAAACACCATGAGACATAATAAGACTACTACACCTACAATGCTGTTCTCATTTCCAAATAGGATGCTGAAAATACTAACAAAGAAAAAACAAAATGCCATTGTAGCAGCTATCTTCACCAGATATACCCACATATGATATAGTTTTTCTTTTAGTGTTTCACTCTTTTTCAACAGGTTTTTAGAACCTGCCTGATTTAACTGCAACTCCTGATAAAATGTCATATAAATCCTCCCATCTTCTAATTTATCTTAAAACTAGATAATCTCATCTTTCTGCTTTGGCAGCTCTATAACAAATCTGCATCCACCATATTCACGGTTTTCTGCTTTGATTGTTCCTCCGGCACTATCTACAATCCGTTTTACAAGTGCAAGACCTAGGCCATTTCCTTCTGCTTTATGAGATCCATCTACCTGATAGAACTTGTCAAATATTCTGGATTTTACATCATCCTCTATTCCTGGTCCTTCATCTTCCAGAATGAACTTAACAGAATCCTGTTCTTGTTTCAGAAACATCGTAATTGTCCCCTTTGAAGGGCTGAACTTAATCGCATTATCTAAAAGATTTATCCAGATATGCATAAAAAGTCCTTCATTCGCAGTATATTTAACTTCCTCCAATTCTACCTGAAAACCAATTTCTTTTTCTGTCCATTTTGTTTCCAATGAAAGAACTGCCTGGCGGATCTGTTCATCCAGACGATATTCTGTTTTTTTCATTGGTATATTCTGATTCTCTAACTTGGATAACAGCAAAATATTACCAACCAATCCGGAAAGTCTTTGGGTGTTAAATAAGATTTTTTCTACATATTCCTCTTGATCCGGAGACAGTTCTTCTCCCTGAAGCAGCATTGTATATCCTTCAATGGCATTAATCGGGGTCTTAAACTCATGAGAAACATCAGATACAAAATCCATCTGCAGCACCTCTGTTGCACGAAGTTCTTTTGTCATAACGTTAAAACTTTGATAAGATTCTCCAACTTCTTCTATACGGCTGTTCGTTTCCAAATGCTGTTCAAAATCTCCCCGAGAAACTTCCTTCATTGCTTTACTAAGTCTTGTAATTGGTTCCAGTAACTTTGCATTAATAAAGGAAGTGATCAGCCCTGCAATCAATGTATTGAAAATCAAAAGCCAGCCAAGCACAGGTATGCTGCCCGGCAGATTAAAAAAATGATTCAAAAAAGCAAATAATAACGCAGATATGACTGTTGAAAATACAAGTGCCAGCCAGATTGCACCAGTCAGACAGGATCGGATCCGCAATCCTTTTTCTTTCTTTTGTTCCACTATTTTTTCACCACCTTGTATCCAATTCCACGCATTGTTACGATTTCAAAATCAGGGTTATCTTTCAAACGCTCCCTGATTCTTCCTATATGTACCTCTATCGTATGTGGGTCTGCCTCCGTCTCGTATCCCCATACTTCATCCATCAACTGTTGTTTTGTAAATATTCTGCCTGGCGAAGCTGCAAGCTTATATAAAAGCAGGAATTCTTTTTTAGGCAAAACAAGACTTTCCTTATCAGTTGTAACCGTCATTGCATCATAATCAAACTCTGTTGAACCGATCACAATTTTGTGTTCATTCAGTATCTGTGCACGGCGAAGCAGTGCTCCGACTCTTAAAACCATTTCATTCACATTTACCGGTTTTACCATATAATCGTCACTTCCCGAAAGAAATCCCTGGCGCATATCATCAAAGGAACCTTTCGCAGTGATCATAAGTACAGGTATCTGATATCCAGCTGAACGGAGTTCCGACACCAGTTCATAACCATCCATAACCGGCATCATAATATCAGAAATGATCAGATCAATATATTCCTTAACCAATACTTCTAATGCCTGTGCTCCATCCGATGCACTTTTGACTTGATATCCATTCTTCTCAAGCACTTTTTGGAATAGCTGGCTTAATTCTTTATCATCTTCTACAATCAATATTTGAAACACGTTTTCCTTCCTCCTTATTAAAACAGATACCTTGCCCATCCAAGCAGATGCTGTACCAAAAATATTTTTCTCTGACGTTTCTTTGTTAATTCGATTGGCTCTACATGATATGGATCACGATAGGTTCCATCTTCCAATACCTGGCGGGACACTCTTTCATAGTCCATCATGCCCTCTTCCAACTGTTTATTAATATCTTTACTGCGAATTACAAGCATCAGTTCCGTATCCAGATATGCACTTCTCATGTCCATATTAAAGGAACCGATTACAGACAGATCATCGTCAATCAGAATACTTTTTCCGTGGTATGAATAACCGCCTTCATATTCCCAGATATTAATTCCTGTACTTAAGATTCTATTTCTGTTTTTCGCATAATCGGCAGCCCCAAATGGATTCCCATTATTCGCAACTGAATTTGTCATGATAGAAAAATCTGAAACGTTCTCTGCAATCTCCTCCCATGTATTATACATCATATCATTACAGATAATATATGGCGTGTGGATCTTCACACGATTTTTTGCATTTTTCATCAATTCTCCCAACTGATACCACACTACTGGTTCTTTGGAACCTGTGTGAATAGGATTTGACACTAATGCAATCTTTTCTGTCTCAAAAGTTTCGTCCGTGTAATCGGTATCGCAGATTCTTTCCTTATTCTCTTCAAAATATTTCTGATAGCCGTTCTGCAGCTCTAAAACTGCGTTCTTTACAGATTTTCTATTTGCCAGTTTTTTATTGTCATGAAAATAATCACTGTCTTCTTGTTCCCATATCGTTTCAAAATACTCTAACAACTGGTTAACTGAATTTTCTTTCTCAGGTTCATCGCAAACCACTAACACGTCTCTGTCATAGTTTTTATGTCCCGGAAAATCACCCAGGAAATAATTGTATGTATTTCTTCCCCCAAGAATATATCTCTTTCCATCTGCAATCAAATATTTATCATGCATTCTACCCATTATTTTCCACGGTTTCAACGGATTGGCCTTATTATACAGTTTAATTTCAACATTCTCATGGGAAGATAATCCATAGAAATACGGATTTCCTTCCATATCAATCCAGCTCTCCATTCCATCTACTAACAGACGAATATGTACACCTCTGTCTGCCGCATCATGCAGTGCTCCTAAGATCAATTTTCCACTTTCATCGGATTGAAATGCAAAAGTAGAAAGAATAATTTCCTTTTGTGCATTCTTGATCAAACGCACTCTTTGTAAAAGCGCTTCTGGATTCTTTTCTATGATTACTGCCCGTTCTGTATTTTCACTGCATTCGTTCCATGACCCATTTTTTGTTTCTTTTTTGGTTGTATTGGACACTTCCGGCTGCTTTTTATATGCAACGCAGATTCCGAGCAATTCATAAAAAGCTACACATAAAAAAATTGCCAGTATAACAAGAAGGATTTTACATATTTTATGCTTTTTCATTGTACATCACCTGATTCCTTTTTATTTCTTATTCTTATTCATTAGCAATACAATACAATAGAAAACTCAATTTAACCTCAACAAGGTTTGTTTTTTCATCCATGCAAAATCTTCTTTGTACAACAGACTGTTAGATATAGCAAAAACGGCCTTTCAAAAACAGTTGACTTCTAAATCAACTGTTTTTTGAAAGGTCGTTTCATCAGATTCTTATAGCAATCCAGCAAATAATCTCATAAATAATTGTCCCAGTCGCAAATATGCACTTCGTCCGGTTTGATATTGGTCTGTCACATCACGACATTCTCCCATCGTTCTTATCAGATCATTTTTTATTTCCACAACTGCCTGACAATTTGCCATAAAACAGCCGTTCTCAAAATGGTGATATAAACTTCGATAATCCAAATTAATTGTTCCACAAGTTGCCATACAGTCATCTGCCACACTCATTTTTGCATGACAGAAACCAGGAGTCCACTCATAAACACGAACACCATGTTTAACTAATCCATGATAAAAAGAACGAGTTACATTATAAATGAATTTTTTATCAGGGATACCAGGTGTGATAATTCTTACGTCTACCCCTCGCTTAGCAGCCAGACATAACGCATGCGTCATTTCATCTGTTATGATTAGATATGGAGTCATAAACCAACAATATTTTTCAGCTTTATTTATCATACTGATATAAACTTCTTCTCCGACCTGCTCATTATCCATAGGACTGTCTGCATAAGGCTGAACAAAACCTGTTTGCTGTGCTTTATAATCGTAATGAATAATGTATTTACTAAAATCAGTATCATTCGTAGCTTTTTCACTAACAGCATTCCACATTTCTAAAAATGTCACTGTAAGCGACTGAACAGCATCTCCTTCTAAACGAATACCTGTATCTTTCCACTGTCCATACGGGTGTGTGTAATTAAAATATTCGTTTGCTAGATTATATCCACCTGTAAATCCGACTTTTCCATCAATAACTGTTATTTTTCTATGATCACGATTGTTCAAAAACAGATTTAAACCTGGCATAAACGGATTGAATACACGGCAATGAATTCCTATTGCCTCCATTTTTTTCACAAAATCTGTGTTAATAAAGCCTATAGAACCCATATCATCGTAGAATACTCTAACTTCCACACCTGCTTTTACTCGCTCTTCCAGAACATCTTGAATCTTATGCCATGCTTCAGCGTCTTCTATCGCATGATATTCCATAAAGATAAACTTTTGTGCTTTCTCCAAATCCTTAAGCTGTGCCTCTAATCCTTTCACTGCTTCATCAAAATACACAATATCCGTATTCTGATAGATTGGATACTGCGAATTTCTTTGTATATAACTTGCAATATTTCCTGCCTTCGGAATCGTTTCGTTTATTCTGTTTAAGCACTCCTGATTATCGGAAAGCATTGGTAACAATTTGCTATCAATTTCTGCATATCGCTCACGCATTTTATGTGTGCCGCCATTCAAACCAATCAACAAATACAGGCCTACACCCATAATTGGGAAAATTAGAATTAAGATGACCCAAGGCATTTTCATAGAGGATGTCTTATCTGATGCATACAATCCCAAAACTAAAATTCCACTTAAAATCCTTGTAAATAGATTTATGATTTCTGCATATTCATTTAAGCGTGTTACAATAGTAATAATAAAAACTACTTCTAGAAGAATGCAGACTATGGAAAAACACAGCCGTTTTACCCCATTTTTTGTTTTTGCTTTGCCCTCTAAAGTATCTTGTTTCATATATATTCCACCTTCCTACTTGCTCAGTTTTCTGCCTAAATTTCATGAAACATACCAATTTTGTCTTTTATTCTCTGCATTTCATTACACCGGACTGGATAAGTTTGGTGCGGATGTCCTCATACAGTGAAATAATTTGATACTTACAAGTATATTCCAAATAGTCAGAATTGCAATAGGTAACCTGAGCTGTTTTCAACTGCCAAGGCAAATCTTATTCGGTATGCCCGAAGATCGTCGCAAATGTATTCCTTCAATGGTAACAATCATGGAGATTAGTGTTTATCTGGAGATTACCAAAGGATAAATAGAAGCAGTATTAAAGCCGTTCACCACGCAGATTTTCCAGCGTGGCGAACGGCTTTTTTGCTGCCCCTATATTTACAGGTAGGAGGAATCGAAGAAGTCTTTTAATGTAATTCCCAAACCCTGACAAATTCTTTCAATCGTCTCTACGCTTAACTGCCCTCCTCGACGGGCAGTACTTTGGATTGTGGAGTACGATATCCCGCATTTTTTGTCAACACACATAGATTCATATCACGCTCTTGCATCAAATCCTGAACACGCTTGATCGTATCCACGAAAACCCCTCCCATCTTTTTAGTTCAAAACTTTTCCAACGATCTCAAATCTTTGCTCTGGAGATATAAGGATTGGCGAATATTTGGTGTTAAGAGAAACCAAAACCGGTTGGTTATGCACCACGCCATAGCTGTCGGTAAGGAACTCTGCTTGGGATTTGTCTGGGGTATGTTCGTCGTATTTTTTCAGATATCCACAGTCATCATATACGAATATCCCGATATCCCCGCATTCAAGTTCTTCGCAGCGCTTTACCCATACGATCTGTCCGCTATGATAACGTGGCTCCATACTATCACCGCTAACGTATATCCCGAACTCGGCACCAGCCGGAACGCTACTGGCAGGCACCTGTATCTGCTGGAACATTTCACCCTCAAGAAAAGCTCCTAGACCTGCCGATACTGGCAACTCTGATACAGGCATCATTATGTAGTCGATTTCCGCGGGCTCTTCTGCGTCTGGCTGGTAGCGCCGGGATGCAATCAAGTNCAACAACCTCGAATCTTTGCTCTGGAGATATAAGGATCGGCGAATATTTGGTGTTAAGAGAAACCAAAACCGGTTGGTTATGCACCACGCCATAGCTGTCGGTAAGGAACTCTGCTTGGGATTTGTCTGGGGTATGTTCATCGTATTTTTTCAGATATCCACAGTCATCATATACGAATATCCCGATATCCCCGCACTCAAGTTCTTCGCAGCGCTTCACCCATACAATCTGTCCGTTATGATAGCGTGGCTCCATACTATCACCGCTAACATATATCCCGAACTCGGCACCAGCCGGAACGCTACTGGCAGGCACTTGTATCTGCTGGAACATTTCACCCTCAAGAAAAGCTCCTAGACCTGCCGATACTGGCAACTCTGATACAGGCATCATTATGTAGTCGATTTCCGCGGGCTCTTCTGTATCTGGCTGGTAGCGCCGGGATGCAATCAAGTCCATTTCGTACTCGGCAACTTTTTTTTGCCCTATATCATTTAGAAGGGCGGGTTTCTGAAAGGCCTTTGTAAAGTAGGAAGGTCCTTCCTTGATGTTCAATGCGTGACAGATTGCAACCAGTTGGTAGATGCTAGGAGTGGTATAGCCTTTTTCCCATTTGCTGATTCCTTTATCACTGACATCGACGCCATAGTGACGGAGAAGTTCAGAGAAAGCTACAAGTGAATAGCCATTCCTTTTTCGTGTGCCTGCGAGAATCTGACCAACCTCATTGCTATCCCTCGCAGCGACTGCATCATAGCGCACTGTGGATGGGGCTATGTGCATTTTGGTGAGCATGGTTTTCTTTTTCATAACAAGAACACTCCTTTGTGATCCGGTAGCTCTATTATAGTATAGAAAATACAGGAAATCAATAAGAAATCTCCAAAATAGCGACAAATGCGTAATTTACATCTCCATAAAGTGGGTGTATAATCGAATCAAATCCACAAATAACAGCTTTTTGGTGTTAATTCTGGACCGAAATCGTGTATATTTGGCGTTTTTGAGAGGTGATAATATGAGAAAAGAAAATGTAAGATGCCCGATGTGCGGAACCATGAACTATGATGTAGATCTTGATGCAACCGACGGCTGGACAAAATGCCGTCTGTGCAAAGCAGTAACCTGCTCTATGGATGAGTGGAAAAAGCATACAGTGTCCGTTCCTCTGTTAAACGAAAAACAGCTCGTGGCACGCAGTATGATTCGCAAGTAATGCACGCTGCATTCTGATAAATCTGCAAAAAGGAGGAATTCTGATGTGTGGTGATTACAACCTTCGCCGTGAGAAAAGATACGTCGAAGTGGATGTTCGTTTTACTCCTGACGGCAAGATCCGTCCTCTTGCCATAAACTATGACAAGACTCGCACTTATGGAATTGATCGTGTCTTGGCAGTCAAGCACGGTACATCACGTTTTGGCGTGAAAGGACATTGCTTCACCTGCCTGATTTGCGGGCAGAAGCGGAATCTTTGGCTTGAAAAGGGCAAGTGGTTCGTGGAAGCCTACTGTGCCACATCAGAAGGTAGGGCTTCATAATGGCAAGATACTTATCGCGTGCAGAACTCTCGTGCATAGCAGGCAAATATATTGAAATGTACTATGCACTCTTCGGAATAAGCAAAAATGACCCCGCTCCTATTAACCCAGAGCAGTTTGCAAATTCTGTTCTTGGACTGAACCTGAAGATGTTGCCGCTGTGTAGCGATGGTCACATCCTTGGATTAACGGTTTTCCAGAGATGTAGCTTCACAGCAACCCTTGAGGATGGAACAAAGCTTGTTGAAGTATTTATGCCGAGGGATATCGTAATCGATTCTGCTCTTGCGGCAGACAGATGCACTGGATGCCGGAATTTCACAATAGCGCATGAAGCAGCACATCAGATTTTGGCTGATCTGTTTCCGAACGACTACGGAAAAGCAGTCAAGTGCCGTGGGCACATTGTCTATCGGGAAAGAAACGGAAAGGCCTCGTGGGAAGAATGGCAGGCGGATACCCTTGCAGCAGAGCTGCTGATGCCAACATTTCTGATCAATGCCGAAATAGAACGTGTGGCGTTGACTCTGCCAAATGGGATTCTGTACAAATCAGTGTCTGACCCTAACTATGAAAAAATTCTGGAGATGGCTCGACGGATTGGGGTTTCTTGGTCTGCAATCAGGATCAGACTGCAGCAGATGCAGGTTATAAAAGGCAAACCCATCCACTGCCATCCATTGGACATCATGCGATTTGGAGAATGAATATGATTCAGTTAAAGAACCGTCCCTTTGCCGGTAAAGCACCGACTACTACACAGCAGGCAGAATTTAGCATAGGCTGGAGATTTTGCCCTGTTTGTGGAAATAAGTTATACCAAAAAATCGAGGGGTGTTCAGGTATACTACAAGTGAAGTGCAATAGATGCAAAGAAACCCTGAGACTTGATCTGGCATTTAGATGCCGGTGATTTTCCAGTCATTTTAACAAATACGGGTGCATTGCACCCTGAATATGGACTGTTCGCTCCGAGCAACGGGCCCTTGCCGCAAGGCAATGTATGAAACGTGCTCCAAATAGCCGGGCAACAGCTGATTGAGAGATTTTCATTGAAGATCCCTCAGTTGGTTGTTGTCCGGCTATTTTTTTAGCCTTCAGGAAGCCTGCTCCCGTAAAAAGGAGCAGGCTTTATGTTTGTCCGTTTTTCGTGGATGCCCCAAGCGGCTAGATATCCGTAGCAACTCCGAGTTTTCGACTTCTCACGCTTTATCGAAAATTTTGAGGTCACACATGAGCTTTGATCCGAATGCTATTGGTAACCGTATTTTTACTTTGCGTACAAATGCGAAGTTATCGCAGGAAAAACTTGGTGTTTCCCATCGACACCTCGGCGATCTTGAAAGGGGAAGCTCCAATGGCTCTGTAAAAATCCTGATCGATATTGCAGAATACTTCCATGTCAGTATGGATTATCTTCTTTTGGGTCGAGATCCTTCTAGGGATCAGTTTCAAAATGAACTGCAAGCCGCTATAGATCATATTGAAAAAATCAAAGGTCTTTTATAATCACTTCAACAAGAAACGCTCCTGCCAGTTTTACACCGGCAAGAGCGTTTCTTGTGTTATTCAAAAATATCGGCGAGGGTAAGCAGCTGTACTTCTCCGCGTTCCTGTGCCTGAAGTAGTCCGTCCGTAAATCCGCCTTTCGAGAAAATGTAGTAGTGGTAGTTTGTTCCTTTCCCAAAGACTGCTGCATATTCCCGAATCAGTTCCAGTTCGTCCAAACCGATTTTTTCATTACGGTATTCTCATATCGTTTATTTAACTTCCGAAGTTCCTCATCGCGGCAGTAAAATCGGCTCATTTTGTTCCCTCCCAAAAGTGTATTTATCGAATTTATATACTCGTAAGTTAGTTTCTTACGAGTATAATACTTCATTTCTTACATAAAGTCAGGAAATATATTTTTGACGGCTCATCGAGAAATAGGAACGATACTTCCTATTTTCCTCAAAAATTGTGAACTCTGAGTTCCTGTTCATTTCGTTCCGCATCGGTTACAATACAGCCATAGCTTCGGCAAGCGTTCAAAGCAGCCCTCAAGCTATCCCGCCCCTTGAAAATTGAACACGCATTCTTCAGTCACGTTCCTGTGATGATGAGCCACGTCCGTAACAAATGCGATGATCTCCCACTGAGGGAATGAGCGGTAGGTTGACGGTAAATGGATGACAGCTTCTCCATAGCTAAGAGCCATCACAGAATAATGATACTTCTGCCTTCGGGCAGCTCGGTGAGAACCACGGAGAGGTGAGAACCCTATGGATTCGGTACGCTGCCGGACGGCTGAAAGATTTCCCACACGAAAACAGAGTTTTCGGTTTCCGGGGATGTCAGGGACAAATACGGAAAGGTATAGAACTATAAATCACAGCAATTTGCTGTTTGAGATAGTAGGGTGGGCTGTGCGAGCAGCCCACTGTTACATATACGGATAGAAAGGAGAAATCCAAATTGGCCACACGAGGTAAAAAAGAGAAAGAGTATCCGCCTATGCCCGCAAACTGGATGTACAAGCGCGGGGATGTCTACATGATGGATCTGAATCCTTACAGCGGTTCCGAGCAAGGCGGCATCCGACCTGCCATTGTTGTCCAAAACGATGACGGTAATTTTTATTCCAATGTTCTTCTGGTCGTTCCACTGACAACACAGATCAAAAAGCGAAATATACCAACGCATTTTATTCTGCACAATCGTTTTTTGAGTGCGCCATCTATGGCGATTTGCGAAAGCCCGCGCCCCGCAGATAAATCCAGAGTGTTAAGCTACCTTGGGCACCTGTCCAAATATGAAATGCGGCAAGTGTCAGTGTGTCTGCAATACAGCTTTGGGTTCATTGGGTATAAGTCATTCCGAAAATACCTTACGGCTCCTCCGCAGGAGGATGTTCTCGCCGCTGCAAAAGAGCTGCTCTCCCAGCAGTTTCAGAATCTTCGGGTGCTGAACAGTCAGCCCCCTGCTCTCGCCAAGCACACAAAAGGCGATCTACATAGCATTGAGCAGATATCGGAAAGGATGCTCTCCACCCCGACGGAATCTTCTGTTGAGTTCATGGTTGCAGAACTGGATGATGCGCTTCAATCGCTTATGTTCCGCTGGAATATCTGTTATGAACGGTATTCCACTTTCCGCTTATCCGATAACGAAAAGAAGAAAATCGGTTCGATTATCCAATCAGGAATTGATTTTCTGCAAAAAAAGAAGGAGGTTCCTTTATGATGAACGCAGTGGTAAAACCTTACCATGAAATGTGCCTGAACAGCAGTGAGCTGATCGTGCCGCGCGACACTTATCAGCGTGCTCTTCACCCCGCTCGTGTTGCCCGTATCGCAAAAGAATTTGACGAGCGGGTTGCCAATGAGCCGAAGATCAGCTTCCGGGATGGTCACTACTATGTGATGGACGGGCAGAACACCATCGCTGCCCGGAAGTTCCTGAACGGTGGTGATGATCTGCAGATTCGCTGCAAGGTCTACTTTAACATGACCGAGCAGGAAGAAGCCCTCCTGTTTGCACAGCAGACAGGCATTTCGGAACGGCTGAGTGCAGGGCAGAAGCTCCGTGCCCTGATTTTTGCAGGGGAGCCTGCTGCCGTTGCATTCCAGCAGGCCACCGAATTGGCTGGCGTTCATCTTTCTTTTGAAGAAGGCCGGGGCAAGCAGCGGATCAGCTGCATCGCAACCGCCTATCACGAATTCATCCGGCTTGGTCCTGAACTGTATATCGAATCCCTTGATGTTTTGCTGAATGCGTGGGACGGAGAACCTGATTCCATGAGTTCTGCAAATCTGCTCGGCATCTGCCGCTTTGTAGAACTGTACCACTCCGAATACAGTAAAAGCCGTCTGATTGCCAAACTGCGGCAGGTCGATGCATTCACGATTTTTCGCCTTGCACGAACCGCAGGCGTAAGCCTTCCCGGCAAGACGAAGTACCTTCAGCAGGTCTATACTATTTATAATGGTGGCAGCCGCCGGGCTGCATTGCCGCTCAAGTTTTAACTTTAAGTATATTTAACGAGGTATTATCCAATGATTATCCATGAAGAACCTTCGCCCAACTCGGTTTCCTCCCCTGTTTCCACAGCAAAGGACAGCCGCTGCTATACCGTAGAAGACCTGATGGAAATGCTGCTCCTGAGCCGTCCCACTGTCTACCGTCTACTGAAGCAGAACGAATTCCGCTGGTTCAAGGTAAGCGGCGCTTACCGTATTTCCAAAGCCAGCTTTGAAGCATGGCTCAATGATGGCACTGTTGAACGCAATCCTGCTGTTTGACATCCTCAACATTTCACGCGAAATCTGCTATTCTTTAGCCGGGATGAGAAATCCCGGCTAAACTTTTACATAGATAGAGAGGTGTCTTTCATGGATGATATGCGGAATACTTCGGCTCCCTTATACGGAAAAGCTGAACCTGCCACTACCAAAACCACCATGTCGGTTCGTGAGATGCGGCAGCTTCTCGGCCTTGGCAAAACAGATAGCTATTGGCTGCTTCATAAGAATCTCTTTGAAGTCATTCTGATAAACGACAAAAGGCGTATCGTTATTTCCAGCTTTGAGAAATGGTATGCCAATCAGGTCAAATATCATAAGGTCAATGGTTCGCCACCGGGCGAGGAACTTTGCAAACGGTCCTATTCCGTTCCTGACGCCGCCGAGATATTGAAGGTGAAACCCGAAACGATCTATACACTCATCCGACAGGGCAAGTTGAAAACAGAAACGGCAGACTTCTGTATGAGAATTCCCAAAGAGGACTTTGAGCGGTGGTACCGATCACAAAGTCGCTACCGCACAGCAGCCGACCGTGAGCGTGACCGGGAGATTGAAGCGCAAACCATCTCCATCCCGGAAATGGCAAAACTACTCGGTATCCCACGCAAGAATGTTTATGGGATTCTTGATTGCAAAAAATACCGAGATTGTTTCGTCATTGAGCGCGTGGCCGACAGGCCGCGCATTACCAAAAAAAGTTTTAAGGCATGGCTTAAAAGCCAATCTACATACCAACTTCAAAAACCGAAAAAAGAAACGCATGAGGAGCCGCCGCTAAAACTGCAATGTCCCAAGAATGGGAAATACTACAGTTTTCAGGAAATTCAGGCTTTTTACGGAATCAGCCGCCCAACACTTGACTCGTGGGTTCTCAAAGAAGGAATTCCAACGATGAAGTTGGGAAGGGTAAAACGCATCCAAAAAGATGCTTTCGATGAAGTTCTGAAGTCCAAACGTAAAGTAGAGGAGGATGTATAATGGCTAGCATTGTCAAACGCAATAACCGATACTGCGTTGTCTATACCTACAAACACACTAATGGAACGCTAAAGCAGAAATGGGAAACCTTTACCGACCTTGCAGATGCCAAAAACCGTAAGAAAGAGGTCGAATACAAAGAATCCGTCGGTACCTTTGTGGCACCCCAGTGCCGAACTCTAAAAGACCTGCTTAAAGAATACGTCACCCTGTACGGAAGAACCAAATGGGCACTTTCAACCTATCAATCAAACACTGCACTGATTTCAAACTACATAGAACCGCTTATCGGCTCAATGAAGCTGCAAGATCTCACCACCCGCGTAATTGAGGGATATTATCAGCGGCTGCTTAAATACGAAGCCGTTGACCCTATGTGTGGAAAGCGTCAGCATCAATACGTTTCTCCCGGCACGGTTCGTTCGGTTCACAAAATTTTGAGAAGTGCCTTTGAGCAGGCTGTAAAGTGGGAACTTATGGAAAAGAATCCCTGTATTTATGCCACCTTGCCCAAATACACTGCAAAGAAGCGTGATATCTGGACTGCCGAGACCCTGTTCCATGCCTTAGAAGTCTGTGATGATCCACGGCTCCGGCTCTGCATCAACCTCTCCTTCTCTTGTTCTCTGCGCCTTGGCGAACTGCTCGGTTTGACTTGGGATTGCGTGGATATCTCTCCTGAAAGCATCGAAGCCGGGCGAGCCTCCATTTACATAAATAAGGAATTGCAGCGTGTAGACATTGCTTCGCTAAACGCCTTGGAAAACAAAAATGTCATCACTCGTTTTCCCTCGCTGAGTTCCCGCTGTACCACGGTTCAGGTTCTGAAAAGCCCCAAAACAGACAGCAGTATCCGAACCATCTTTCTCCCCAAAACAGTTGCTGAGATGCTTGTCCAATATAAAGCCGAGCAAGACATGACAAGGGATGCACTGGGCACAGAGTACGCTGACTATAATCTTGTGGTCGCCGGCCCGCTGGGAATGCCGACCGAACAATCCACCATCAACGGTGCATTGAAGCAGCTGATTGAGAAAAACAATCTCCCCAAAGTGGTTTTCCACAGCTTCCGACACTCCAGCATTACATACAAGCTCAAGCTGAACGGCGGCGATATCAAAGCCGTGCAGGGCGATTCCGGTCATGCACAGGCTTCGATGGTCACCGAGCAGTACGCACACATTCTGGATGATGATCGGCGTTTGAACGCACAACGATTCGACGATTTCTTCTATCAGCATCATGGTGCAGAGCCTGAAGCCCTCCCTCGCGCAGAGCAATCCACTCCCAAAGCCAGTCCAGTCGATACAGATGCGGCAGCAGCTCTTGCTAAACTGCTGGCTGACCCCTCTATGGCTACACTCATTAAAAATCTTGCAAAGAACCTATAAGCCTCTATACATAAACAGCGGCAGTTTTCCGTATATGGAAAACTGCCGCTATCTGTTTTAGGATGATCCCGTTTCTTTGTGTTTTTTCGCCTTAGCTTCCTCTATGTCCATCTTCAGCTGATGTGTAAGCTGTTTTACATAATCGAGTGAAACTTCATAGCCTTCTGCGATTTTTTCTGCCGGCATCCCATCAAGGATACGGGAGATCACAATGTTCTGAGTGGCTTGTTTTCTCGACTCTGCAATCATTTCCTCAATAGAGGGGCAATGTTTATTATGCATCCAATTCAAGTAATCCAAGCGTTCAGCTTCTATCCGCGATAGAAGCCTGACTGCATAGAAATTGTCATCTACCTCGAAGCGAACTTCCTCTCCGGGTTTGACTTCAAGTTTTTCCAGAACCGCATCTGGGAGTTTTACAGTTCCATCTTCACCGACTACAATATTAAATTTCTTTTCCATCGCACACTCCTAAAATCACGCAAAGTTCCTTGCATCCAGTGCCTTTACTCCCGTAAGAATACCATAAGCCCCTTCCTTTTACAAGACAATGCGCATTTCCATTCGCACTGTTACATAGACCAGAGTTTTCTCGCAGAAAGCTCTGGTCTTTTTCTATTGAAAACATTTGTCCATCACACCAGCTACGGCTGTATGGTCTGGTTCACGAATGCTAAACAAGCAAATATCCGTAGGGAAACGTACACTTCCCAGCTAATGAAAGGTGGGCATTTTACAATGAACCTTCCACTTTTCATTAGCTCTGCTAATTTTCTGCTAATGAAAAGCCTTTTACTCGTTTTATTTCGGGGTTTGTGTTCTTTACTCAGATTGACAGCGTAACAAAAAATCAATTGATAAAACGTTACTTGTTTTACCTACTTTTGCCTAGGATTTATGGCTTCAGCCCCTACTCCTAAGCCTGAGGCCCCCGGTTCGAATCCGGGCGGGGACGCCATTTTAAGAAAATGCGAAGGTCATTTTTCCATGTGAAAGACGATCTTCGCATTTTTCATTTTGAACCTATCGCCAAAATTAGCCAGCGAATGCCATTAGCAGAATTTTCGGTTCCAGCTAATAAAATCAGGCTTCCAGCTAATTGAGGCCAAAATCGCCGTTTTCTATGCTTTATGCAACTTCACAGCATAAGAAAACCTTTTGGACATACAAAAAAGCGCAGAAGGCTTCCTTTGAGAAACACCTTCTGCGCTTTTCTGTTTTTACATTGCGATCCAGCCCAGAGCATTTGCCACAGAGCTGATCAGGATAATGGCCGCAAAGATGGGGCACAGATACTGGATCATGAAGTTGAAGATCTTTTTACGGCGGAAGGGCTTGCCGCCCAGCGTCACCTCTTCTTCGATCTTCTGCACGCCGATCACGCGGGACACCAGCAGGCAGATAGCAATGGCTGCAATGGGCATCATGACAGAGTTGGTGAGGAAATCGAAGAAATCCAGAAACTGCATTCCGAACACCGTCACGCCCGCCAGCGGGCCATAGCCCAGTGCCGAAAGGCTGCCCAGCGCCACCATGATCAGGCCGATCAGTGCCGTTGCGCGCTCGCGGCTCCAGCCCAGCTCGTCCTCAAAGGTAGAGACAGCGCTCTCTGTCAGGGCAATGGAGCTGGTCACGGCTGCAAACAGCACCAGCAAAAAGAACAGGATGCCCACCACATGGCCAAAGCCCATGCTCTCGAACACCTTGGGGATGGTAATGAACATCAGCGCCGGGCCGGCCTGCAGGGTGTCCGGGTCGCCGCCGGAGAAGGAGAACACCGCCGGAATGATCATCAGGCCCGCCATGATGGCAATGGCCGTGTCGAACAGTTCCACGTTCTCGGTGGAATCCTCAATGGAGACATCCTTTTTCATATAGGAGCCAAAAGTGACCAGAATGCCCATGGCGATGGACAGCGAATAGAACATCTGGCCCATGGCCGTGACCACCGTCATCCAGGAGAAGTTTGCCACGTTCGGCACCAGAAAATATCTGACACCGGCCAGTGCGCCCGGGCGCGTGACCGAGTAGCCCGCAATGACCACCGAAAGCACCACCAGCACCGGCATCATCACCTTGGAAACACGCTCCACGCCGTTGCGCACACCGGCAAAGATGATGGCCAGCGTAAAGGCCGTGAAGATCAGAAAGCACACCTCTGCCGACAGTCCGCTGGAAATGAAATTGGAAAAATAGCCGTCCTGCGAAAGCTCACTGCCATGTCCGCTGACATACTCTGCCAGATAGCGGATGACCCATCCGCCAATGACCGAATAGTACGGCACGATCAGAATGGGAATGACCGCATTGATCCAGCCGCCGAACCGCAGGCCGCCCTTTTTGCCAAAAGCTCCAAAGGCACCCACCGGGCTTTTGCGGGTCATGCGGCCCAGTGCCGTTTCGGCCACGATCATCGTGTAGCCAAAGGTGACGGCCAGCACGATGTACACCAGCAGAAAAATGCCGCCGCCGTATTTCGCGGCGAGGTACGGAAACCGCCAGATGTTGCCCAGACCCACCGAAGCGCCTGCGGCCGACAGCACAAAGCCGATCTTGCCGGAAAAGGCGCTGCGCTTTTGTTTTTGCGTATCCATGATTTAATTCCTCTTTTCCTATATTCCTATACACAAGTGGCCTTAGTGTACCATATCTGTCCGTCAAATACAATGGTCCCGCCTGTTTGCGTGCAAAAAACAAACAGCGCCCCGCAAGGGAGCGCTGCCTGTCTTTATAAGAGGTATACGCGTTGAGCTCAGAAGATGCTGTAGCCCAGCAGCTGCGGCAGGGCGGTAGTAAGCGGGCCCCACAGGCTGATGGAGATCAGAACGATCACGTTGCAGATCACGTAGGGCGCTGCGCCCTTGAAGATCTCGATGATGGGCATACGGTTGATCTTGTTGCAGGCGTTCAGGCACATGCCGACCGGCGGAGTGACCATACCGATGGCCAGACCGGTGATCATCATGGCACCGAACTGCAGCGGCGAGAAGCCGTACTGCACCATGACCGGCAGCAGGATGGGGGTGAGCAACAGGATGGCCGGGCTGACATCGATGAAGGTGCCGATCATCAGGATCAGCACATCAAAGATCAGTGCAATGGCCCATGCGGGCATGTTCAGGGACATGAAGAAGGCACCCACCGTCTGCGGCACCTTCTGCATGGTCAGCACCCATGTAAAGATGGTGGTAAAGCCGATGATGAGCATGATGGAGGAAGAAGAGATCAGGGTCTTTTTCAAAGCCTCCCAGACACCCTTCCATGTCAGCTCCTTGTAGACGAAGAAGCCCACCAGCATGGAATACAGCACGGCCACACCGGCACTTTCGGATGCAGTGCACACGCCGAAGGAAACGCAGATGATGATGAACAGCGGCATGATGAGGGCAGGAATGCCGGAAAGCAGGCTCTTGGCGGCGCGCTTGCCGTCAAACTTGATCTTTTCCGGATGCCAGCCCTTCTTGGCGCTGATGATGTACACCAGCACCAGCTGGGTCAGACCGATCAGGATGCCGGGCACGGCACCTGCCACGAACAGCGCACCCACCGATGCACCGGAGATCATAGAGTAAACGATCATGGGGGTGGAGGGCGGGATGATCATGCCCATGGTGGAGGATGCCACCGTGATACCGGCAGAAGCTTCCGGCGGGTAGCCTTCCTTCTCCATGGCGGGGATCAGGATGGAACCCAGAGCCGAGGTATCGGCCACAGAGGAGCCGGAAATGCCACCGAAGATCATGGAAGCCACGATGTTCACTTCGCCCAGACCGCCGCGGATGGGCCGCAGCAGCTCCATGCAGAAGTTGATGATGCGCTGGGTGATGCCGCCGGTGTTCATCAGTTCGCCAGCCAGCATGAACAGCGGCATGGCGATCATCAGCTCACTGTAGGCACCGTTCCACACGCGCTGCGGCAGCATGGTAATAAAGGTAGGTGCATAGATCAGGATGTAGGTCACACAGGAAGCGCCGATGGCGAAGGCCAGCGGGATGCCCAGCGCGGCAAAGAAGATCAGCAGCACCAGAAGGATGAGCATTGCCATAGTTGTGTATTCTCCCCTTTCCGCTTATGCGTCGTCACGGCTCAGCGCCTGATTCTTGGGCGCAAAGTAGGAAATATCGGCCTTGTACAGGGTGATGATCTTGATCACGACGCAGATGGCACAGATGATGCCGCACACCGGCATGATGCCGTACATATACATCATGGGGATCTCCATGCCCTGACTGATCTGCTTACCGGCAACGCCCACATACTTGAAGCCCTGATAGGTGAACACCAGCACCACGGCCAGCACGATGAGGTAATTGACGATAGCCAGCCAGCGCTTGCGGGCAGGCTTGACACCGTCGTAAAGGATGTCGATCATGACGTGCTCGTCCTTGATCACGTTGATGCCCATGCCCCAGAAGGTGGTAAATGCAAACAGGGTGGTGTTGAACTCTGCCAGCTGCTTCCAGCTCAGGGAGAAGCAGTAGCGCGCAATAACGGTAAAGATCACAAGAGCTGCCAGCAGTGCCATGGCGATCACGCCGATGGTAAAGTATATGTCAAACAGCTTCTTGCCGATTTTTTTCAGCTTTTCGATGGTGCTCAGCCCCTTTCGGTTATTTTACAACTTTTTCCATCGGCCTGTTACAGCAGAGGGCAGCCCGCAGGCTGCCCTCTCGCCTTTACCGTAACATGGCCGTTCTAGCCTTTGGTCGTTTCTGCTTATGCCTTTGCGACGATATCCTGCATCTCCTTGATTTCGTCGGCGGTGCAGATGCCCTCGGTGACACACTGGTCGTACACGGACTGCACAGCGGTCTGAAAGGCCTTCAGCTCATCGGCAGAGGGCTCGTAGACTTCGCAGCCGGAATCCACGATGGTCTGCTTTGCGGCGCTGGAGTTCTTGTCGATCAGCTCGTCGTTGTACTCGCCCATCTTGGTGGCGCACTCGGTAATGATATCGCGGTACTCCTCGGGCAGGCCGTTCCACCATGCTGCGTTCACATAGAAGGGGTCCGGATGGAACTGGTAGTTGACCTCGGTGAAGTACTTCTGCACTTCATAGAACTTCATGCCCTCCACGTTGACCCAAGGGTTCTCCTGACCGTCTGCAACGCCGGTCTTCAGGCCCATGTACAGGTCGGAGTACGGGATGGTGGTGGTGGTAGCACCCATTGCCTGGAAGGTCATGTCAATGGTCTTCATGCCGTTGGTGCGCATCTTCAGGCCCTTCAGGTCTGCGGGAGCCTTGATGGGGTGCTTGGAGTTGGAGAACTGGCGGTAGCCGCCTGCATCGCACAGGTTAATGATGACAGTGCCCGTCTCGCCTTCGGCCTCAGCGCACACCTTCTGTGCCAGATCGCTCTGCAGCAGAGCCGTGACCTGCGCACGGGTGTTGGTCAGGAAGGGCAGGGTGAACATCAGCAGACGGGGGCTGAAGTCGAACTGACCGCCGCGCATGCCCTGCACGGTGCCGGCCACAACCTGCTCCAGCATCTCCTTCTCGGTGCCCAGCTGGCCGTTGCCGTAAACTTCGATCTTCACATGGCCATTGGTGGCCTCTGCCACATCGGCGGCAAACTGCTCCATGGAAACAAAGCGGGGGTTGCCTTCGGGCTGTGCATGACCCACGGTCATGGTGAAGTCGCCCAGAGATGCAAACTTGTCCTCACCGGCTGCTGCGGCACTTGCTGCAGTGCTGGTGGATGCTGCGCCGGAAGCAGCCGGAGTGGATGCACCGGAACCGCCGCAGGCTGCCAGAGCACCTGCAGCTGCCATTGCACCAGACACCTTCAGGAAATTGCGACGAGAGACCTTTTTCATAATCTTCTTCCTCCTTGTTTCAGGGGTGCCTTTTTGCCTTATACGCTAGCAAAGTTTTTGGTGACCCCTGTATACAGCATTTTCATTGCACGCTAATCGTAACAGAAAATTCACATCCGCATAAGAGCCAAACTTCACCAACTTCGTAAAGTTTCTTTGTGCATAACTAACAATCTTATCCGTTTCTCGTGGAAACTGTTACAATCTGATGACACAATCCCGTTCATTTTCATCTGATATATCAATTTTTGTCAGATATGATAAATTTCGGAGCTTTTCCTATACTTGTATACAGGCTATTGTATACTTCATTCTCATGCGTTGACAATCTCTTTTTGGCAGGCTAAAATAGAAATATCTTATCATCAACTATGTAAATGGAGTGTGAGCACATGGCTGAACAGCTGCATCCGGAGGACATCTACCAGACGCTGGAATATGAAATCGTTACGCTGAAGATCAAGCCCGGAGAGACCATCAGCGAAAATCAGCTGTGCAAACGGTTCGGCATTTCGCGCACACCGGTGCGCGCTGCCCTGCAGCGGCTGGAACAGAACGGCTTTGTGCAGATCATTCCCTGCAAGGGCACCATCGTCACCCCCATCAATCTGGATATCGTGGATCAGATCGTATACCAGCGCACAGCCGTTGAAAGCACGGTGCTGCGCGATTTCATTCAGGTCTGTTCGCCCAAAGAGTACATCGAAATCAAGCACAAATATGACCTGCTGGAAGAGATGGCCCAGACCATGACCGACCCAGACAATGTGGATATCAATGCCTTCCTGACGCTGGATCTGGAAATGCACGCCATCTGGTTTTGCAGCATGAACAAGTGGTATATCTGGCAGAACCTGACAAAGCCGCAGCCGGATTATTCCCGCTTTACCCGTCTGGATGTGGTGCGGGCCAACAATGTGCCGGATGTGCTGAGCGAGCACCGGGAAATTTTGCGGGTGATCCGGGAAAAAGACCTGGATGCCATTGAACCGCTGATCCGGCGGCACCTGTACGGCGGCCTGCGCCGCATGGGCACCCAGCTGTACGCAGAAAAGTACAGACCTTATTTTACCGGCATCTGAACCAATAAAAAACAGGCGCATCCGCCAGCCTTTCGGCCTTTGGATGCGCCTGTTTTGTTTTTTGTATAATTTACTGCTTGTGGTACTTGCGGTCCTCTTCCTCGTAAACAGGGTCACAGGTCAGGTACATTCCCAGCCGGTTCAGGGTGCTGGTATCCACACCCGAGAGCAGCACGGTGGAGTGCACATCACAGCCCTTGAGGTTGGGCAGCTGATGCATGGCCGCTGCAGCCTGCTCGTTGGAAGCAGCCGAGCTGGAAAGCGCGATCAGGATCTCGTCGGTGTGCAGGCGGGGATTCTTGCCGCCCAGATAGTTGGTCTTGAGGGTCTGGATGGGCTCAATGGAAGCCGCACTCACAAGGTCGGTCTCCTGCGGGATACCGGCCAGCACCTTGAGAGCATTCATCAGAGCAGATGCTGCTGCACCCAGCAGCGGACCGGTCTTGCCGGTAACAACGGTGCCGTCCGGCAGCTCAATGGCGGCAGCAGGGGCCCCGCCGGTGCTCTCGCTGCGGGCATGAGCCTGCTTTTCCACTTCGCGCTGGCCCACGGTCAGGTCGGCCTGATTCATCAGCAGTTCCAGCTTGTAGCGCTCGGTCTCCTTGACCGTGCCGGTGATCTTCTGCTCACACAGGCACTTGAAGTAGCGGCGCAGGATTTCCTTGCGGGAGGCTTCGCGGCAGACCGCATCGTCCACGATGCAGTTGCCTGCCATGTTCACGCCCATGTCCGTGGGGGACTTATACGGGCTTTTGCCGGCGATCAGCTCAAACATGGCGTTCACCACCGGGAAGATCTCAATATCGCGGTTGTAGTTGACGGTGGTCACGCCGTAGGCTTCCAGATGGAACGGGTCGATCATGTTCACATCGTTCAGGTCGGCTGTGGCGGCCTCGTAGGCCAGATTCACCGGGTGCTTGAGGGGAATGTTCCAGATGGGGAAGGTCTCGAACTTGGCGTAACCGGCCTTCACGCCGCGCTTGTACTCATGGTACAGCTGGGAAAGGCAGGTGGCCATTTTGCCGCTGCCGGGGCCGGGGGCCGTGATGACCACCAGCGGGCGCTGGGTCTCGATGTAATCGTTCTTGCCGTAGCCCTCGTCGCTGACGATGCGGGCCACATCGTTGGGATAGCCGGGAATTTTGTAGTGGCGGAAGGTGCGGATGCCCAGACCGTTCAGCCGCTTTTCAAAGGCCTCCACCTCCGGTGCAGCGGCGTACTTGGTCACGCACACGCTGCCCACATACAGGCCTACTTCCTGGAAGGCATCGATCAGGCGCAGCACATCCAGATCGTAGGTGATGCCGTAGTCGCCGCGGATCTTGTTGCTGATGATGTCCTCGGCGCTGATAACGATGACCACCTCGGCCTGATCCTTCAGCTGCAGCAGCATCTGCAGCTTGGAATCGGGCTGGAAGCCCGGCAGCACGCGGGACGCGTGGTAATCATCGAACAGCTTGCCGCCGAATTCCAGATAGAGCTTGTTGTCGAACTTCTTGATGCGCTCGCGGATATGTTCTGACTGCATCGAGAGATATTTGTCGTTGTCAAATCCAATTTTCATCGTTCGTTTCCTTTTCCTCTTTGCTGTGCCCGGCACACCGCACCGGAACTTTTCCATAACAGAAACAGTATACCACACTCAAAAACCGGGTGCAATCCAAAAGGGCGGCTGCAAAGCTTTTTCCAGCAAATGCGGTGTTTCGCGCTGTTCTTTGCTGCATTTTTTGTGAAAATGGTTCTTGCCGCGTTTTTGACAGCGGGTGTATCATGTTATATCTGATTGGATTGGAAGTCGTGGGCGGTTACTTTTTCTTTTTATCCTTCTGATCCTTCGCGCGATCCTGCGTAATACAGCAAGCCCCCGGGTCTCCCCGGAGGCTTGCTGCAGCTTTATGAAGTATCTCGAATATGGAGGGAATGGCGTTTATTCTGCGTCGGTACGGTTTTTCTTGAGCAGGCTCAGGATCACAGCACCCAGAACGCTGCCCACAGCCAGCGCCACACAGTACAGAGCGGTATGGTCCACGACTGGGAACACGAAGATGCCGCCGTGCGGTGCACGCAGAGCGCAGCCGAAGGTCATGGAGAGCGCACCGGCCACCGCTGCACCGGCCACACAGCTGGGCAGGACGCGCAGCGGATCTGCTGCTGCATAAGGGATTGCACCCTCGGTGACGAAGCACAGGCCCATGACGTAGTTCACGATGCCGTTGCGGCGCTCGTCGGCAGTCCACTTCTTGGGGCAGAAGGTGGTGGACAGGGCGATGGCGATGGGAGGAACCATGCCGCCCACCATGACAGCGGCCATCACCTCATAGTTGCCGGAGGCAAGGGCTGCCGTGCCAAAGACATAAGCTGCTTTGTTGAACGGGCCGCCCATATCAATGCTCATCATACCGGCCACGACGGCACCCAGCAGCACCTTGGAGGTGCCGCCCATGGCGTTCAGGCAATCGGTCATGGCCGTGTTGATCATGCCCATGACCGGGTTGATGCCGCACATCACCGCGCCGAGGATGAGCATACCGCCCAGCGGGTAGATGAGCATGGGACGGATGCCATTCAGGCTGGCAGGCAGCTTTTCGGTGATCTTTTTCAGCAGCTCGACGATGTAGCCTGCAGCAAAACCGGCCAGCAGTGCAGCAAGGAAGCCGCCGGAAACACCGGTGGTCTCACCCGCTGCAATGCCTGCAAAGTTGGTGCCGTTCATGGCCAGCACACCGCCCACAAAACCGACCGCCAGACCCGGACGGTCCGCGATGGACATGGCAATGAAGGCAGACAGGATTGGCAGCATGTAACCGAAGGCTGCGCTGCCCACCGTCTTAAAGAAGGCAGCGACCGGGGTGTTCATGCCAAAGTTGGAGGGATCGATGGTGTAATCGTCCAGCAGGAACGCCAGCGCGATCATGATGCCGCCGCCCACCACGAAGGGCAGCATGTGGGAGACACCGTTCATCAGGTTCTTGTACAGAGCGCGGCCAAAGCTGTCCTTGCCGGAAGCATCCTCGGCGGCCTGTGCGCCGCCCTCGGCGTGGTAAACAGGCACCTCGCCGTGCACGATCTTCTTGATGAGCTCCTCCGGCTTGTGGATGCCATCGTCCACCCGGGTGAACAGCACCGGCTTGCCGTCGAAGCGTGCGGTCTCTACCTTCTTTTCTGCTGCCACGATGATGCCGTCGCAGTTTGCGATCTCTTCTCTGGTGAGGATGTTCTTTGCTCCATCCGAGCCATTGGTCTCCACCTTGGTGGGCAGACCCAGCTTGTCACCGGCCTTGGTCAGGGCTTCCGCTGCCATATAGGTGTGGGCGATGCCGTTGACGCAGGCGGTCACGGCCAGAATGCGGTAGCCGCTCTGGGGGATCTCCTGCTGGGTGAAGCTCTCCGCGCCGAACTGAGCCTCCTCCTGTGCATCGATGCAGTCAAGGAACTCTGCAGGGGTCTTTGCGGCCTTCAGCTTTTCTACAAAGTCCTCGTTCATCAGCATCTGCATCATACGGGCCAGCATGTCCACATGCAGGCTGCCGTTTTCCGGAGCCGCAATGGCAAACAGCAGGTCGGTGGTACCGTCGTCCTCGGCATTGTACTGCACAGGGCTGCTCAGCCGCAGCGCCGCCAGACTGGGCCGGGTGACTACATTGGTCTTGGCGTGGGGCACCGTGATGCCGTTGTCCACATAGGTGGAGCCCTCCGCCTCACGGGCATAAAGGGCCTTTTTGTAGGCATCCTTGTCCGTGATGTTGCCATGGGTGGCCTGCAGCTCCACCAGACGGCTGATGATCTGCTCCTGATCGGTCAGAGCCTCATCCAGTGCGATGGACTGCGCGGTGAATAATTCCGTAATACGCATGATTTTTCTCCCTTCCTGTATAACTGCAACCCTCTCCGTCACAGAGGGTCAGATTTCCTTCATCAGTTCGTCGATTTTTTCTTTGGTGGCAAGGCCAAGGCTGAACGCCGTTGCACTGCCGCAGGCGGTGCCCAAACGCAGTGCAAAGGAATAGCTCCGGGTCTGCATCCAGCCAGCCACAAAGCCGGCCACCATGCTGTCGCCTGCGCCCACGCTGTTTACGACCTTGCCCTTGGGGCAGCCGATGCGGTGCACCTCGCCATTTTCGTCCACCAGCAGGGCACCGTCGCCCGCCATGCTTACCAGCACGTTGCGAGCGCCCTTTTGCTGTAGGGTGCGGGCCGCAGCAATGATCTCTTCGTCCGTAGTCAGCACCCTGCCCACGATCTCGCCCAGCTCGTGGTTATTGGGCTTGATGAGGAAGGAGTGGTACTGCAGCACGTTCACCAGCAGGTCGCGGGTGGCATCCACCACAGCACGCACGCCCCTGCCCTGCAGCCGGGCCAGCAGCCGCTCGTAGGTATCCTGCGAAAGGCTTGCCGGGATGCTGCCCGCCAGAATGAGAATATCATCCTCGTTCAGGCTGTCCAGCTTCTTTTCCAGCTCCTGCATGGCGCTCTCCGGGATGTCGGGGCCTGCGCCGTTCAGTTCGGTCTCCTGCCCGGCTTTGATCTTGACATTGATGCGGGTCATGCCCTGTTCCAGATGCACAAAATCGGTCTTTAAGCCCTGTGCAGCAAGACCGCGTTCCAGCCATGCGCCGGTCTCACCGGCCACAAAGCCCAGCGCCACGCTCTCGCAGCCCAGCTGTGCCAGCACACCGGACACATTGATGCCCTTGCCGCCCAGCACGCAGTCCTCGCCTTTGGCGCGGTTCACCTCGCCTACTTCCAGCGGTGCATCCAAACGCACCACATAGTCAATGGCCGGGTTGAATGTTACGGTATAAATCATACTTCCGTCTCCTTTACCAGCGTGAATTGTTTGTATTTGGGGTTGGGGCAGCGGTTGGTGAGAATGGCACCGCCCTGCAGGTCGGCAATGACTGCCGGGTAGATGCGGGAAAACTTGGCATCATCCACAAGGAACCAGGCTTCCCGTGCACGGTGCACTGCCGCTGCTTTCACGGCAGCTTCCTCGGGGTCCGGCGTGGTAAAACCGGCATCCAGCGCCACACCGTTGGCACCCATGAACGCCTTGGTAAAATTGTAGCGCTGCAGGCTGGTGACTGTGGGTGCACCTACAATGGCTTCGGTCTCGGGCCGTAGCAGTCCTCCGGGCAGATACACCCGGCAGCCCTTTCGGGCCAGTGCCCGGGCATGGGCCACGCCGTTGGTCACATAGCTGGCTTTGAGGGCATCCCCCGCCAGTGCACGCACCAGCTCCAGCGTGGTGGAGCCTGCATCGATGAACACAAAATCATCGGCGTTGATGAGCTTTGCCGCCGCCTGCGCGATGCTGTGCTTCTGCTCCACAGCCTGCGACTCCTTGGCCTCCATGGTGGGTTCATCCGCCAGAAAACGGCTGTCCGGCAGGGTGGCACCGCCGTGCACCTTGTTCAGCTTGCCCAGCCGGTCCAGTTCGGTCAGGTCGCGCCGGATGGTGGATTCGCTGGTGTTCAGCGCCTCGCACAGTTCCTGCACTGTCACGGTGCGCTTGCGGTTCAGCTGTTCCATGATCAGGCTGAAGCGTTCTTCTGCCAGCATCGGCATTCTCTCCTTTGGTTTGATCTTATCTTTGACGGTTTATGACCGTTTGTGCGTTGTTTTGGTTGATTTCATCTTTATTATAGCAAATGCAGCGCCAAAATCAATCGCTTTCAGTCAATTTCATTCATTTCCGTTCACAAAAATTTGTCTTGAAATTTGTGCAGGGAGCACAAAAGCTGGGATACAAGCATTTTGTGCAAACAAAAAAGCCGCCGTGCGTACCAATCGCACAGCGGCCGGAGAGATGGCTTATTGAGGAATCACTCGGCAGTCCAGTAGAAATCGTCGCCGGGCATTGCGCCGCCCACTGCCTTGGGGTCGGCATCAAACAGCACCTGCAGATAAGCGGATGCGTTGGTCTTGAGCTCGTCGCCGGTCAGGCAGACGATGTTGCAGTTGGGCAGGGCCTTCTTGGCAATGGCCGCCTTGGCCACAACACCCTGCTCCTCGCACAGAGCGGCAGTGCCGTCCAGATCGGTGTTGGCAGCTTCCACGCTCTTGGCGTAGTCGGTAAGGAATGCGGCCACAACATCCGGGTGTTCCTCGGCATACTCCTTGCGCACCACGGTCACGCCGGTGATGAGCTGGGTATCCGCGACCTTGTTCCATTCCTCGGTCAGGTCGAGGGCCACACGCAGGGTGTCGTCCTGCAGGCCGGCTGCAGTCACATAGGGCTGGGGCAGAACTGCAATGGCATCCTCGGTATTGGCCATCTGGGCCGTGACCTCGGTGGCCTCGCTGTAGTATTCAATGGTCACGTCCTTGTCCGGGTCGATGCCGTTGGCGTTCAGAAGATAGCGCAGCACGTACTCCGGCGTGGTGCCCTTGCCGGTGGACAGGATGGTACGGCCTGCAAGGTCTGCCATGGACTGGATCGTGTCGCCGCCTTTTTCCACTACGTACAGCACGCCCAACGTGTTGACGGCCACAGCCTGAATGCCGCCCTCCGTCTTCTGATACAGGGTGGCGGCCAGATTTGCCGGGATGGCAGCCATGTCCAGCTCGCCCTTCATCAGCAGCGGCACGATCTCATCGGCAGCGCCGTAAAGCTGCAGGTCGTAATCCATGGAAGCGGTGCCATCCTCTTCCATGCTCAGCAGGTTGACAAGGCCCATGGTGGTGGGGCCTTTCAGGCCGGCAATGCGCAGAGCATCGGTGGTGGACAGTTCCTTTGCTTCCTCACTGGAAGCGGCTTCCGAAGCAGCCTCTGGGACAGCTTCGCTGGAAGCTGCACTGGATGCAACAGAGCTGGATGCCGCGCCGCCGCAGGCGGCAAGGCTCAGCACAAGGGCCAGAGCCAGCAGCATGGATGTCAGTTTTTTCATGCGGGGTTCCCTCTTTCCTCACAAGACCGCGCCATTTTGTGCCTGAAAATTTTGCACAGAACCATGGGTCGGTCTTTTCATATTTTTTACAAGGCAAATTTGCAAAATCATTTGCTTTGCGGGTCTAAGTTTACTATAATAGAGTCAAAAATACCGTTGCGTGTGCAACGGAATTGCAGGAGGGCTGTGGGAAGCCGGATCTTTCCCACGGAATTGTGATGAAAAACTTTCTTCCGCTGTTATGCTCCACCTCTTTATTCAATGGTCTGACCCCTGAAGAGCTGCAGACCCTGCTGGCTCAGCTGGGTGCCGTTATGCGCAGCTATGGCAAAGGCGAAGCGCTTGTTCTGGCGGGCGAACCCAACCGCAGGGTGGGCATCGTACTGTCCGGTGAGCTGGAAGCCTACCGTCCCGGGCCGCAGGGTGCGCGCATTCCCATCACTCACATGGAACCGGGCGGCGTGTTCGGCGATGTGCTGAGCGGTTCCAGTCTGGCAAGCCCGGTCACGGTGATGGCTTCGGTGCCCTGCGAGGTGCTGCTGATTCCCTACGAGCGGCTGCTGCTTTCGGATGGCAGTCCGGCGCACCAGCAGACATTGCGCAATCTGGTGCGCACCATCAGCGATAAATATTTTTCCCTCTCCCGCCGCATCGACCTGCTGGTGCTCAAAAGCCTGCGGGCCAAAGTGTGCGCCTATCTGCTCAGTGAAGCCGAGCGGGCTGGCAGCCTGACCTTCAGCATCCCGTTCTCCCGCATCCAGCTGGCGGATTACCTGAACTGCGACCGCAGTGCCCTCAGCCGCGAGCTGAGCCAGATGCAGCGGGACGGCCTGCTGGACACCTACAAAAGCAGCTTCAAGCTGCTGGAGCCTGCGGTACTGAAGCAAATGGTGCAGTGACCATTTGAATAGCCGCCGCGTGCGCTTTGGCTGTATTCAGCTGAAATTTTATTTTTATATTTGCGTTTTAGAAAAATCTACGGATTTTTCTAAAACTCTTTTTCACTGGAAGGCCGTAACCGTCAGCGGCATCATCTTGTTATTTTTAATATAGGAGTATTTTTAAATATGTCAAAACCGATTTTATGGATCGTGATCCCCTGCTACAACGAGGAGCAGGTGCTGCCCATTACAGCTCCCATGTTTCTGGAAAAGATCCATTCTCTGACCGCACAGGGCCTTGTGAGCGAGAAGAGCCGGGTGCTGTTCGTGAACGACGGCTCCAAAGACAAGACATGGGAACTGATCCAGAGTTTTGCCGCACAGGACGAGCACTACATCGGCATTTCCCAGAGCCGCAACCGCGGCCACCAGAACGCCGTGCTGGCAGGCTTGATGGAGGCACTGCACAGCGGCACCTGCGATGTCACCATTTCCATCGACTGTGATGGTCAGGACGACATCAACGCCATGGACGAGATGGTTAAAAAGTATCTGGACGGTGCCGAGGTGGTCTACGGCGTGCGCAGCCGCCGCGATACAGACACCTTCTTCAAGCGCTTCACCGCCGAGGGCTTTTACCATGTGATGAACGCTCTGGGCGCAGACATCGTGTTCAACCACGCAGACTACCGCCTCATCAGCACCCATGTGCTGGAAAGCTTTGCCGACTATAGGGAAGTGAACATTTTCCTGCGCGGCATGGTGCCGCTGGTTGGCTTCAAGAGCGATGTTGTCACCTACGAGCGCCACGAACGCCTTGCCGGTGAGAGCCACTATCCGCTGAGCAAGATGCTGGCCCTTGCCTTTGACGGCATCACCAGTCTTTCCAACAAGCCCATCCGCCTTATTACCGGATCTGGCATCTTTGTGAGCCTGATCAGCTTTATCGGAGTCATCTGGGCCATCGTGTGCGCCGCCATGGGCAGCAGCGTGGCCGGCTGGGCCTCCATCGTGTGCATCGTCTGCTTCATGAGCGGCGTGCAGCTGGTGTGCTTAGGCGTGATCGGCGAGTATATCGGCAAAATTTATATGGAGACGAAAGCCCGCCCGCGCTACATCATCAGCGAGCGCACCTGGGCACCCTACGAAAGGAAGTATCACGGATGAGCAAACAGAGCTGGCGCGGCAGCACCCTGCTGAACCCGGAACCGCCGGTATTGGTGTCCTGCGGCGGGCTGGAAAAGCCAAACCTCATCACCATCGGCTGGACGGGCACCATCTGCACCCAGCCCAGCATGGTGTCCATCAGCGTTCGGCCGGAGCGCTACAGCCACCACCTCATTCAGGAAAGCGGACAGTTTGCCATCAATCTGCCCACCGAAGCGCTGGTGCGTTCGGTGGACTGGTGCGGCGTAAAAAGCGGCCGTGATGTGGATAAATTTGCCGCCTGCGGCCTGCATTCTGCCCCCGGCAGCGTGCTGACCGACTGCCCCATTCTGGAAGAAAGCCCGGTCAATCTGGAATGCAAGGTAACTCAGGTGATCCCGCTGGGCAGCCACGATTTGTTCCTTGCCGAAGTGGCAGCCTGCGATGTAGACGAAAGCCTGCTGGACGAAAACGGCAAGCTGTGTCTCGAAAAGGCAAAGCTCATCGTCTACAGCCACGGCGAATATCTGGCACTGGGCAAAAAGCTGGGCACCTTTGGCTACAGCGTGCGCAAGAAAAAGCCGGTAAGGCGTAAAAAATAATTTATATTTCATCGCTTGACTTTTGCCCAAAACTGCATATACTAAAGATAGGCAATGTAGAGAGATTGAATCCATCGGGTTCATGCCGAAACACGAAGCCCCCGGTAGTGTCAGTACCGGGGGCTTCTTTTAGTGTTTGCTGCCCTTGCCGATCTTACCGTCGATCCATGTGCACAGATAGTAGGCAACTACCTGCGCGGCAACGGTTTGGATAAATGTAGAGAGAGTTTCCAAGGGGTTCACCTCCTTTCCGCGGTTAGGGGAATGGAGAAGGGCCGCAGGAACAGTATAGCATAAAAACCGGTATCGCGCAATTTTGACGCAATACCGGTTTTTGTGCATTTATTCGTGCTTTACGCGCTGGATCTCGCCCAGATCGTAGGGGGTATTCTGGTAGACGTAGTAGTTCAGCCAGTTCTCATACAGCAGGTGGGCGTGGGCACGCCAGCGGAACAGCGGCGGCTTTGTGGGATCATCGTCCGGGTAGTAATTCACCGGCACATGGATGGGCAGGCCCTTGTCCACATCGCGGCGGTACTCCGAATCCAGCGTATATTTGTCGTACTCCGGGTGGCCGGTAACAAAGATCTGCCGCCCGTTCTCGGTGCTCATGAGGAAGGGGCCGGCCACATCGCTCTCGGCAAGGATGCGCAGAGCCTTGCAACTGTCCACATCCTCGCGGCTGATGCCAGTGTGGCGGCTGTGGGGCGCATAGAACACCTCGTCAAAACCGCGCACCAAAGGGTTCGACGGGCGGGTGACCCGGTGCTCGAACACGCCGAACATCTTTTCCGGCAGCAGCTGCTTGTGCACGCCGTAGTGGTAGTACAGGCCCGCCTGTGCACCCCAGCACACATGCAGGGTGGAGTAGACATTCGTCTCACTGAAGTCCATGATCTCGCACAGCTCCGGCCAGTAATCCACCTGCTCAAAGTCCATGGTCTCCACCGGTGCGCCGGTGATGATCATGCCGTCGTAGCGGTTGTTCTTCACCTCGTTGAAGTTCTTATAGAACGATTCGAGGTGTGCTGCCGAAACGTGGGTCGCCGCATGGCTGGCCGTCTGCAGCAGGGTCATGTGCACCTGCAGCGGGGTATTTGCCAGCAGACGGGCGATCTGGGTCTCGGTGGTGATCTTGGTGGGCATCAGGTTCAGGATCAGGATCTCCAGCGGGCGGATGTGCTGGGCAAGGGCGCGCTCACGATGCATGACGAAGATATTTTCGTTGTAGAGGGCATCGTAAGCAGGCAGGGTCTTGGGGATGATCAGCGGCATAGTTCGTACTCCTAACGATTTAGAATAGCCTCCGCTGACGCTCTGGCTATCTTCAGCGGAATTTATTTTTATATTTTGCGTTTGTCGCGCCCTGCGGGGCGCTCCAAACGCGTTTTTACGAGAAGGGCCGGAACCGATAGATGCTGCTGAACTCACCTTTTAGATCTTATCCAGCGCCTGTGCAATATCTGCGATGAGGTCTTCGCTGCTTTCCAAGCCGCAGCTCATGCGCACCAGCTCTGCGGGCACACCGGCGGCTTTCAGCTGCTCATCGTTCATCTGGCGGTGGGTGCTGGATGCAGGGTTCAGGCAACAGGTGCGGGCATCGGCCACATGGGTCTCGATGGCTGCCAGCTTCAGGTTCTTCATAAAGATGCTTGCAGCCTCACGGCCGCCGGCCAGACCAAAGCTGACCACGCCGCAGCTGCCATTCGGCAGATACTTCTCCGCCAGTGCATGGTACGGGCTGGACTCCAGGCCGCAGTAGTTCACGTAGGCCACCTTGGGATGGCTCTCAAGGAACTCTGCCACGGCCATGCCGTTGGCGCAGTGGCGCTGCATCCGCACATGCAGGCTTTCCAGACCGAGGTTCAGCATGTAGGCGTTCATGGGCGACTGCATGGAGCCAAAGTCACGCATCAGCTGCGCGGTAGCCTTGGTGATAAAGGCACCCTCTTTGCCGAAACGCTCGGCGTAGGTGATGCCGTGGTAGCTGTCGTCCGGGGTGCACAGGCCGGGGAACTTCTCGGCATGGGCCATCCAGTCGAACTTGCCGCCGTCCACGATGGCACCGCCCAGCACTGCGCCGTGGCCGTCCATGTACTTGGTGGTGGAGTGGGTCACGATATCCGCGCCCCACTCAAAGGGGCGGCAGTTGACCGGCGTGGGGAAGGTGTTGTCCACGATCAGCGGCACACCGTGGGCGTGAGCAGCCTTGGCAAACTTCTCAATGTCCAACACGGTCAAGGCCGGGTTTGCGATGGTCTCGCCGAACACCACCTTGGTGTTGGGCCGGAATGCGGCGTTCAATTCTTCCTCGGTGCACAGCGGATCCACAAAGGTGGCTTCAATGCCCATTTTCTTCATGGTGACGGAGATCAGGTTGAAGGTGCCGCCGTAGATGGTACTGGATGCCACGATGTGGTCGCCTGCTTCACAGAGGTTGAACAGGGCAAAGAAGTTTGCAGCCTGACCGCTGCTGGTCAGCATTGCAGCCGTGCCGCCTTCCAGCTCGCAGATCTTCTTAGCCACAAGGTCGCAGGTGGGGTTCTGCAGACGAGAATAGAAGTAGCCGTCAGCTTCCAGATCAAACAGCTTGCCCATATCCTCGCTGGTGGCATACTTGAAGGTGGTGGACTGGATAATGGGGATCTGGCGGGGTTCGCCGTTGCCGGGGGTGTAACCGCCCTGCACACAGATGGTATCGCGATTCATACTACATACTCCTTTACTGGGTTTGTCCATATAGCACAATTCCCCGCAGGAGTGCTGCAGCCTCCGGCGGGGAATTGAAACGTTAAATTTTAGTTCCCGTTCGGGGGCAAAATGAGGAGAGGCCTCCTTCCGTCAAAGCCTTTCGGCTTTGGCAATACCGGAAAGTTTTCCTCTTCGCCAGAGGCTCCCTCTCCGGGGGAGCTGGCGCACGAAGTGCGACTGAAGGAGTTACTTCCGCAGCCGCTTATCGCTTCTGGTGGCCCAAGCAGTGCCCAAAGTCTGGAACACCTGAACCATCAGCACCAGCAAAATGACACACACGATCATGATATCGGTCTGGTAGCGGTAATAGCCGTAGGACAAAGCGATCTTGCCCAGACCGCCGCCGCCAATGACACCGGACATGGCCGAGTAGCCCAGAATGGTGGTCAGTGCGGTGGTCATGCTGGAGATCAGGCCGGGCAGGCATTCCGGGATCATCACCTTGGTAATGATCTGGAACGGCGTTGCGCCCATGCTCTGGGCCGCTTCCACCACGCCCTCGTCCAGCTCGCGCAGGCTGGTCTCCACCAGACGCGCCACGAACGGGAAGGCTGCCACCACCAGCGGAACGATGGTGGCTTTGGTACCCACCGTGGTGCCCACGATGGCACGGGTAAGCGGGAATACACAGATCATCAGGATCAGGAACGGAACACTGCGCAGGATGTTGATAACGATGTTGAGAATGTGCATCAGCCAGCCGGGCAGCGGCAGAATGCCGTCCTTATCACCGGCCACCAGCAGCACACCCAGCGGCAGGCCCAGCACCAGCGCAAACGCGGTGGAAAGGACCGTCACGTAAAAGGTCTCCCAGATGGCAAAGCCGTAATCTGCAATACTCATTCGCCGGTCACCTCCTCTACCGTAATGCCGGGCTGGGCGCGCATATAGGCCGCAGCCTGCTTTGCCTGCTCCACATCAGTGGGCAGCTTGAGCAGCATGGAGCCATAGCACTGGCCGCTCAGATCACGGGTGTCGGCACTGAGTACCGACACCAGAATGCCTTTTTCTGCGGCAAGGCTTGCCACCAAGGGCTTAGCCGTGGACGAACCGTTGAAGGTGACGCGCACCACATGGTCGTCCGGTGCAAAGCTGGACAGATCCCGTGCGGCGCTGCCGCCGTTGGGGGCCACCAGACGCTTTGCTGCGGGCGTTTTGGGGTTCGAGAAGATCTCCTGCACGGAGCCTTCCTCCACCACAACGCCGCCATCCAGAATGGCAACGTGATCGCAGATCTCTTCCACAACGCTCATCTGATGGGTGATGACCACAACCGTGATGCCCAGCTTCTTGTTGATGTCCTTGATCAGGGTCAGGATAGCATGGGTGGTGTTGGGGTCCAGTGCGCTGGTGGCTTCATCGCAGAGCAGAACTTTGGGGTCCGTTGCCAGTGCGCGGGCAATGGCAATGCGCTGCTTCTGGCCGCCGGACAGCTGTGCCGGGTAGGCGTTGGCCTTATCGGGCAGGCCCACCACTTCCAGCAGCTCTCTGGCACGCTTTTCGGCATCCGCCTTTTTCACACCGGCCAGCTCCATGGGGAAGCAGATGTTCTTCAGGCAGCTGCGCTGCATCAGCAGATTGAACTGCTGGAAGATCATGGTGATATCGCGGCGGCGCTCACGCAGCTGGGCTGCGTTTAAAGTCTCCATAGCGGTACCATCGATCACAACGCTGCCCTCGGTGGGGCGTTCCAGCAGGTTGATGCAGCGCACCAGCGTGGATTTGCCCGCACCGGACATGCCGATGATGCCATAAATGGAACCATCCGGGATGGTGAGGTTGATGTCCTTCAGCGCATTCACCGCGCCGTCCTTCATCTGGAAGGTCTTGGAAAGATGTTTGATCTCGATCACAGAAATTGCTCCTTGCTGTTGAATAAACTCCTTCAGTCAAACCCTTGCGGGTTTGCCAGCTCCCTCATGGAGGGAGCCTGAAACGGAACGGTCAGGCAAAGACCCCCTCCCCGAGGGGGCTGTCACCGCAAGGTGACTGGGGGAGTTTGCTTAGCCTTCGATCGGTGCCAGACTGTCCTGCTTGCCGCCGTAGATGCCCATAGGCTCCACGTGGATGCCGGCAACCGTCACCAGATGGGTGCCGTGCTCTGCATTGAAGTCGTCCAGATACGGCTGATGCTGGAAATAGTTGGTATCGCACTGGCCGTCCTCAACGATGTTGTTGGGAATGATGTAGTCGTCGTACTCCTGAATATCCAGCGTGATGCCCTTTTCGGCCAGAATGTCCTTGCAGATCTCCAGAACCTCGCAGTGAGGAGCCGGAGTAGCAGCGCAGCTGACGGTCTCGCCGTTCAGTGCATCGTAGTCGATGGAGGAGTCATAGCCGTCGGTGGGGTTCTCCACAACGGACACCACAGCGCCCTTGTAGTTTTCATCCATGAAGTCCTTCACCTTCTGGCTCTGCAGAGCAGCGGCCAGAGCCTTGATCTTCGGCTCTTCCTGATTGCCGTCCTTGCAGACCAGAATATTGACGTAAGCAGAGGTGCCGTCCTCCATTGCCAGAGCATCGGTCATGGGGTCCAGACCAGCGGAGATGGCGTAGTTGGAGTTGATGACGGCGTAGTCCTCGTCCTGCAGGACGTTGGGCACCTGAGCAGCCTCGACCTCATCGACGGAAACATTCAGGGGGTTCTCCTCGATGTCCTTTGCGGTTGCGGTCAGGCCTGCATCAGCCTTCAGCTTAAAGAAGCCGTTCTTCTCCAGCAGGGTCAGGGCGCGTGCCTCGTTGGTGGTGTCGTTGGGCACAGCCACCTTCACCTTGTCCAGCTTAGCCACAGCAGAAGAAGCTGCAGAAGAAGCAGTGCCGGAAGCAGCAGAAGATGCGGTGGAAGAAGAACCGCCGCATGCGGTCAGGGCAGCTGCAGCTGCTGCAGCTCCGGTAACTTTCAGAAAATCACGACGAGTAATCATAGTTTTGTTCCCTCTCTATTTGCTTATTATAATGTACAGCGGCCCGCACGGCACAGTTCCGTGCTAAGGGCCTTTGACGGATGCATGAAAAAAGCTCCCGTCCTTGACCTTGAGCCAACGCTCAGACAAGGACGGGAGCATAACATACTTCCGTGGTACCACCTTGGTTTACCGCACCCTTGCGGGCACAGCCTCAATGCTGCGGCAGCTTTGCTGCTTACAGCCGGACGCTGTAACGGGCGCATCCCGTTGCGAACTTAGCGCTCATGCACCTCGCCCGCACAGCTCCGAGACCATTTTCAGCTTCCTGTTTCCTGCCCTTTTCCATCGCCCGGGCTTTCTGGTAAGGATCAATGCGAAGGCCTACTCTTCTCTTCACAGCCATTTTTGTGATATTGCATTTATAATAATCCAATCGACCGGATTTGTCAACACCTACAACGAAGTTTTTTAGTAGGAAATTGCGTTTTTTTATCTTGTGCGCCAGCCGCGGACATGGTAGAATAAGACAGCATTATTTATAAAGGAGGTGCGGCAATGAACAGCCGCGAGGTTTTCCCGGATGAAGAACTGCGCCGCCGCATCATGGATTTTATCATGGCGGCGGGGCAGACACTGCTGGAAAACGGTGCCGAGGTGTTCCGGGTGGAGCAGACCATGGAGATCATGGCCCGGTCGTTCCATCTGCGGGAGTTCCACGTTTATGTGCTGACCAACGGCATCTTTGCCAGTGCGGGCACCGCCGAGATCAGCGAGGTGCGCAACGTGCCCAGCCGTACCACCCATCTGAGCCGGGTGGCGGCGGTGAACGCCCTCTCCCGCGAGATCGCCGAGGGCAATATGACTCTGGACGAGGCCGAGAGCCGCCTTGTGCTGGCACGGCGTATCCCCTTCCCCAAGGACTGGGTGCAGCTGGTCTCCGGCATGTGCGGCGCGTTCTGCTTTGCGCTGATCTTCGGCGGCACACTGCGCAGTGCACTGGCGGCGGCACTGGCAGGCTTTCTTGCCAGCGGCTATTTGCTGCTGTGTGAGCAGCACGAGCTGCCCGGCGGCTTTTGCAAGATCAGCTGTGCTGCACTTATCACGCTGGTGTGCATTCTGGCCTGCCGAATGCTGGGCACACCGGCCAGTCATTCTATTATCGGTTCGCTGATGATCCTGACCCCCGGCATCGCCTTTACCATGGGCATCCGCGACTTTGTGCACGGAGATTACCTCTCCGGCACCATCCGCATGATCGATGCGCTGCTCATTGCAGCCAGCATTGCCATTGGCACCGGCCTTGTGCTGAGCCTTTATACATTCTTTACGGGGGTGGTCGTGGCATGATGTTGACCAGTACACAAATTGGGGAGCTGGCCGCGCAGTTCTTTATTGCCGGCGCAGGCACCCTGAGTTTTGCCGTTCTGTTCGGCTGTCCGCGCAAAAGCCTGCCCTTCTGCGGGCTGGTGGGTGCCGTGGGCTGGTTTGTCTACGAGCTGGCCGTGATGCTGGGGGCAGACAGTGCCGCAGCCTCCCTGCTGGCGGTCATTCCTCTCACCCTGCTCACCCGGGTGTTTGCCATTGTGATTAAAATGCCGGTAACGGTGTTCCTGCTGTCCGGCATCTTCCCGCTGGTGCCCGGCGCTGGCATCTACTACTGCGCCTACTATTTTATACAGGGCAACAATGCGCTGGCCCTTTCCAACGGCATCAGCACCTTTAAAGTAGCCGTTGCGCTGGCCATCGGCATCACGCTGGTGCTGTGTGTGCCGCTGCCGAAGCGGAAGTAACCCCCTCAGGCGCTAACGCGCCAGCTCCCCCCAAGGAAACGCCTATGCCGAGAAGGGAAACTTTCCGGTATAGCCTTAAAGCCGTCCCCTTGGGGAGAATGTAGCAAAGCCGCAGGCTTTGACGGAAGGAGTTGCCCGCAGCCGGAGAATCGGCGAAACTGACTATAAGCACAAAAAGGCGGCAGTCATACGACTGCCGCCTTTTTATACGTTAAGCGCAGATAATACTCAAAGCCTTAATTTTTCTTTGCCTCGACGCGAACGGTATTGTTGCTCCAGTTGATTGTAAACGGACCATCACCCACAACAGTATAAGAATCACCTGCATACTGTTCTGCCACCTTCTTGGTGATAGTCTTCTGGCTTGCATAAACCGTGACGTCCTCAAAGATCATCCGGTCGACTTCCTTGCCGTCAACTACCTCATAGTAGTAGATATCCACCGGCACTTCGATTTCGTCCAGCATCACCTTAATGCCATCTTCACCGGTAGGAAGCTTAGCAATCTTCAGCTCGCCAGTAGAAACGACCTTATAGCCAACCGGGAAGTAATTGCTGGGGATCTCAGACACTTCAACCGTGATCTTATCCTGTGCAACCTTGAGATAGTTCTGGTCACCCACGGTGGCACCGTTGCACATAAAGACGACCTTGACGTCCTTGGTCACAACTTTTTCGATGTCTTCCTTGGAGCAGCCAGCCAGAACACCGGCAGCAGCAACAGCCAGAGTAGCGACACCTGCGCCCTTCAGGAACTGACGACGAGAGATATTAGACATAATAATCAACCTCACAATCTTTTTGCATGCCCCGATCACTTTTTTGTGGAGCCTGCTTTTTCTATATAATACCCTCCCTGGTAACTGTTTGTCAAGTGAAATTTCAACAAAAAAACAACACCAATAGGGCGGAGGCCTTGTTGGCCGCCACCCTGTTGGTGTTGTCTTCTTAAATTTTTAATTTAAAAATTCAAATAATTTTGAAAAATCCGGTTCAGCTTACTTGCGGCTGACGTAGACAGTCACATTCTTAAACTTGTTGATTGCGATATCGCCCAGAGTATCCAGCTTAAAGCCCTTGGGGATTTCCTTCAGCTCACTGGTATTGAATTTGGTTGCACCCTTTTCCACTTCCAGAACTTCGGTGCCGACAGTCTCAGAGCCGTCTACGCCTGCCACCCCACGGTAGTAATAGTTGACAGTGACCTTATCCGTTTCCTTCTTGTCAACCTTGTCAACCGTGAAGGTGACAGTCTGGTTGTCCCAGTCGATGAACTGGTCGCCAACAATACCGACCACATAGCCCTCGGGTGCCTGCACATCGTTAGAGTTCATCTTGGTCTCGGTCAGCTTAACATTCTTGACAACGGTAGTACCGACCTCTTTGCCCTTACGGTCAACGAACTTGACGGTGACGTTCTTAGCAGTCACATCGGGGATAGAAGGGACATCGTTGCCGGAGCAGCCAGCCAGAACACCGGCAGCAGCAACAGCCAGAGCAGCCACACCTGCACCCTTGAGGAACTTACGACGAGAAATGTTAGACATAAGAATCAACCTCACAATCTTTTTTTGGCACGCCCCCATTACTTTTTTTGCGGAGCCTGCTTTTCTTATATAATACCCCCCCCGGTAACCGTTTGTCAAGTGGTTTTTGGCATCTTTTGCCGCCGGATGCAGAAAAAGCGGGAGCAACAAGGAAAAAATCGAGGGTACGGTCAAACCCAGCAGAAAGGGCCGCTGCACATCATTCCGTGCAGGGGCCCTTTCTGTTCACCGTTATTTTCATTCATTCTCAACATGTCTTGTTTTCATCTTCTGTCTGCTCATGTTCCCCTCTTGCCGCCCGCATCAGCCCGGCAAACAAAAAACCCACATTGACCCCTAGAATAAAACCCACGATGCCTGCCGCCAATACCATTGCGCCGCCCCCTTTCTTCTACCATATTTTACCATATATCATTTGTCGGATGCAATTGCAGCCTGTCGCAAAAGGCAAGATCACTGCCCAACGTGCAAGCTTTTTTGCGCCGGAGCGTTGCAAGACTCTGCCGCATCTGCTATACTTTTGACAACACTTATATAAAGGAGGTGCTCTTTATGTCTGTTATGGATACTCTTGTCAGCCGCCGCACCTACCGCCGCTTTGCACAGAAAGCTGTTCCGCAGGATGTGGTGGATGATATCGTCGAGGCCGTCCGCCTGTCCTCCTGCGGAGCCAACCGTCAGGCTGTGCGTCTGGTGGTGGTGAACAAGCCCGAGGCGGTGGCAAAGGTGCAGCCGCTGGTCAAGTGGGCTGCCTATCTGCCGCCGGAGCAGGGCACGCCCAAAGCCGACGAGCTGCCCACCCTGTATGTGGCCGTGGTGCAGGACACTTCCATCCCCGGCGACCTTGCCACCGATACCGGCATCGCCCTTGCCAACATGACCCTTGCCGCATGGGACAAAGGCGTGGGCAGCTGCATCATGGGCGCGATCAACAAGCCTGCCCTCACCGAACTGCTGGGCATTGAAGAACCGCAGAAGCTGGCATTCATGGTGGCGTTCGGCTACCCGGCCCACAAGGCTCACATTGTGCCGCTGACGGCTGAGACCGGCGTAAAATATTATCTGGACGAGAACCGGGATTACTGCGTGCCAAAGCGAAGCAAAGAAGAGATTGCAAAATATCTATAATTTGTATATATACATTTCTTCAACGCATTTTTTGTATAATTGTTTTCAATTCGGTTTCAATTGATGAGATTTTTTGCACAAGTATTGACTTTTCAATTTGTACAATCTATACTAAATTCGTTCGCCAGATGTTCGATGAATCGCATCGTTCTGGCGTACCGCAAAAACATACAGTACATTTGAGGAGTGTTTGAATATGAAAAAGATCTCTCGTCGCAGCTTTCTGGCAGCTGCCGGTCTGTCCGTTGCCGCTCTGGCTCTGACCGCCTGCGGTGGTTCTTCCGCAAGCACCGCTTCCTCCGTGGCAAGCTCTGCTGCTTCTTCTGAAGCTGCTTCCACCAGCGCTGCCGCTGGCGAGCTGACCACCGTTGAGGCCGGCAAGCTGACCATGGCCACCAACGCCACCTTCCCTCCCTACGAGATGACCACCGACGCCGGTGACATCGAGGGCATCGACGTGGAGACCGCTCAGGCCATTGCCGACAAGCTGGGTCTGGAGCTGCAGATCGACGACATGGACTTTGACGCTGCGCTGCTGAGCGTGCAGCAGGGCAAGGCCGACATCGTTATGGCCGGTGTGACCGTGACCGACGAGCGCAAGGCTGTGATGGACTTCTCCGACAGCTACGCTACCGGCATCCAGTCCATCATCGTGCCCGAAGGCTCCGACATTGCATCTCCCGATGATCTGGCGGGCAAGAAGATCGGCACTCAGCGCGGCACCACCGGTTACATCTACTGCACCGATGATTTCGGCGAGGACGCTGTGGTGGCTTACGACAGCGGTCTGACCGCTGTGCAGGCCCTGAACAATGGTCAGGTGGACGCTGTGGTCATCGACAACGCTCCCGCCAAGGAGTATGTGGCTGCCAACCCCGGCCTGAAGGTGCTGGAGACCAGCTACGCCGAGGAGGATTACGCCATCGGCATGGCAAAGGGTTCTTCTCTGGAAGATGTCGTCAACGCCGCTCTGGAAGAGCTGAAGGCTGACGGCACCCTGCAGTCCATCGTGGACAAGTACATCACCGCTGAATAATCAGCTGGCTGATAACGGAACCACGGGGAGGCAGCCCCAACTGGGGTACCTCCCCTTTTTTGGAAAAATAAGGTTACAAAATTCTAACAAAACAGGAAAGTGAGGATGCGAATGGCTGCTCAATACGAACTGCTCAAAGAGCTGCTCAACGGCGGTACGAAGCTCAGCTTCGGGCAGGAATTTTTCTTTAAGTTTTATCAGGCGTTCATCCTGAAAGACCGCTGGCTCCAGTATGTCAGCGGTGTGGGCACCACCCTGCTGGTCACAGCTCTCGCGCTGGCGCTGGGCATCGTGCTGGGCAGCGTGGTAGCTCTGGTGCGTGTGGCACACGACCAGCAGCGCCCCGGCCACAAGAACCCGGTGCTGGGCTTCTTCAACATCATCTGCGAAATTTACACCACCATCATCCGCGGCACGCCTATGATGGTGCAGCTGCTCATCATGAGCATGGTCATTTTTGCCAACAGCCGCAACTTTACCATGGTAGGTGCGCTGGCACTGGGCATCAACTCCGGTGCTTATGTTTCGGAGATCATCCGCGGCGGTCTGATGGCCGTTGACCCCGGCCAGATGGAGGCCGGCCGCAGCCTTGGTTTGAACTACATGACCACCATGGTGGTCATCATCATCCCGCAGGCCATCCGTGCGGTGCTGCCTGCTCTGGGCAACGAGTTCATCGTCCTGCTGAAGGATACCTCCCTGATCACGGTCATCGGCGGCAAGGAGCTGCTGTACGCCGCACAGGGCATCATGAACCGCACCTACGAGCCCATGTTCCCGTTGCTGGGCGATGCACTGATCTACCTTGTGCTGGTCATGCTGTTCACCCGTCTGCTGGCAAAGTTTGAGAGGAGGCTGGCTCAAAGTGACCGATAAAATTCTGGAAGTCCGCGGCCTGACAAAAACCTACGGCGGCGAAAAGAAGCCGGGCGCAAAGCTGCCCACCCCCACTCTGGACGTGCTGAAGGGCATTGACATCGACATCTACCGCGGCGATGTGGTCTGCCTGATCGGACCCTCCGGCTGCGGAAAATCCACCTTTCTGCGCTGCCTGAACCGCTTGGAGATTCCCACCTCCGGCTCCATCAAGTTTGAAGGGGTGGAGGTGGACGATGCCCACATCGACGCTGTGCGCCAGAAGATGGGCATGGTGTTCCAGCACTTCAACCTCTTCCCCCACCTGACCGTGAAGAAGAACCTGGAATTGGCCCCCAGTCTGCTCAAGCTGAAGGACAAGGAAGCCATTTCCCAGCGCGCCGACGAGCTGCTGGCCCGTGTGGGTCTGGCCGACAAGGCCAACGTCTACCCCAAGAGCCTGTCCGGCGGCCAGCAGCAGCGCATTGCCATTGCCCGTGCCCTTGCCATGGATCCGGACGTGATCCTGTTCGACGAGCCCACCAGCGCCCTCGACCCCGAAATGGTGGGCGAGGTTCTGGAACTGATGAAGGAGCTGGCCCACACCGGCATCACCATGCTGGTGGTCACCCACGAAATGGGCTTTGCCCGCGAGGTGTCCAACCGCGTCATCTTCATCGACGACGGCAAGATCCAGGAGGACGAGCCGCCGCAGGAACTGTTCACGAATCCGAAGCATCCCAGACTGAAAGCATTCCTTTCCAAGATGCTGTAAGGCTTTTTCCACATAGAAAACGCTCCGCTGTGCAAAACACAGCGGAGCGTTTTGTTGTACTTCGTCAAAAATTATGGTATAATGCAAATAAGGCGCTGATTGCAAAATTGGTGGTCATGCTTTCTATCCCGTATCGCTGCTTCTTTTCACATAGAACGAAGCAGAGGTTCCGGGAGGAAACTTTTTTGGGGAAGTACCCTGCCCGGAGCCTTGAAGGCGAAGGGAGGGATATCGGATGACTCTGTTGGAAACTCTCGCACTGCTTACGTTCATTCTCACGCTGCTGGGTCTGATCGTGGATGTGATCCGCCTGACCGTCGAGGTTATGGCAAAGTTTTCCCAGACGAAAAGCGATGATAACAAAAAAGATTGACCGCCTACAGTTACCAGCCGAGCGGTCAATCTTTTTGACTAACGGGATGGAAAGCTGACCTTTGCAGTCAGCGCCCCTTCTGTTTGTAGTATAACTTTTTTCTGTCGCTCTGTCAAGGGCGACCTTTTTTACGTGTTACAGATTATTTTCTCCGTTTCCGCTTTCGCCCTGCTCGCTGGTATACAGCACCATCAGATGGTTTGCGCTCTCTTCCAGCTGGGTCTTGGCCTGACGGAGATTGGCTTCCTCGTTTTCATTCATCTTTTCCGGCTTATCCTTGCGCAGGCAGCGGCGGAGGTTGGCGAGGTCGGTTTTGATGCGGTTCTTCTCGTCCTTGTCCAGCTCCTTTTTGCATTTGGAAAGAGCCTCGTCCACCTTGTAGGCCAGCACCTCGGCCTGATTGTGCAGGTCCAGCCGCTCCTTGCGGCGGCTGTCCTCGGCCTCGTAGGCGGCAGCGTCTGCCATGGCGCGCTGGATCTCATTTTCCGAAAGGTTGGTGCTGCCGGTAATGGTGATGTTCTGCTCCCGGCCGGTGCCAAGGTCCTTGGCAGATACCTTCACCACGCCGTTCACGTCGATATCGAAGGTAACTTCGATCTGCGGTTTGGAGGAGAAGCTTGCCCGGATGCCGGTGAGCTTGAATTTGCCCAGACTCTTGTTGTCGCGGGCAAAGTGGCGCTCGCCCTGCAGCACGTTGATCTCCACACTGGTCTGCATGGGCCGTGCGGTGGTGAAGATCTGGCTCTTGCGGGTGGGGATCATGCTGTTGCGGGTGATCAGCGGGGTGGCCACGCCGCCCAGCGTCTCAATGGAGAGGGTCAGCGGGGTCACATCCATCAGCACAAGGCCCTGCGCGGCTGCGCCGGTGGCACCGGCCAGCTTGCCGCCGCCCTGCAGCAGACCGCCCTGCACAGCCGCACCCATGGCAACACACTCGTCCGGGTTCAGGCTGTGGCTGGGTTCGCAGCCCAGCAGCTCCTTCACCTGACGCTCCACCGCAGGCATCCGGGTGCTGCCGCCCACCAGCAGCACCTTGCCCAGCTGGCTGGCAGAAATGCCTGCATCCCGCAGCGCATTCTGCACGGGAGCCACTGTGCGGGCCAGCAGGTCGCCGGTCATCATCTCAAACTGCGGGCGGGAAAGCGAGATATCCAAGTGGTGAGGGCCGTCCTTGCCCACTGCGATAAAGGGCAGGTTCAGCTGTGCCGACGGCGCGGCAGAAAGCTCCTTCTTTGCCTTTTCGGCTTCCTCTTTCAGCCGGCCCATAGCTGCCGGGTCGCGGGAGAGGTCGATGCGATCCGACTTTTTGAACTCGGCCACGGCATATTCCACGATGCGCTGATCGAAGTCGTCACCGCCCAGATGGGTGTCGCCGCCGGTGGCAAGCACCGTAAAGGTCCCGTCCTCGATCTCGATGATGGACACATCAAAGGTGCCGCCGCCGAGGTCGTAGACGAGGATCTTCTGCGCCGCTTCGTTATCCAAACCATAGGCCACAGCGGCAGCAGTAGGCTCGTTGATGATGCGCAGCACGTTCAGGCCTGCAATGCGGCCTGCATCCTGCGTAGCCTTGCGCTGGCTGTCGTCGAAGTAGGCGGGCACCGTGATGACCGCTTCGGTCACCGGCTCGCCCAGATAGCTCTCGGCATCGCGGCGGATCTTGGCCAAGATCATGGCGCTGATCTCCTGCGGGGTCAGGTCTTTGCCGTCGATGTGCACCCGGTAGTCACTGCCCATATGGCGCTTGATGCTGGAGATGGTGCGCCCGGAATTTGTGGCGATCTGTCGCTTGGCCGCGCCGCCCACCAGACGTTCACCATCCTTCGTGAAGGCCACAACGCTGGGGGTAGTGCGCTCACCCTCCGCATTGGTGATGACCACGGGCTTGCCGCCCTCCACCACTGCCACACAGGAATTGGTCGTGCCGAGATCGATGCCGATTACTTTGCTCATACTGTCTGTTTCCTCTCCGGTGCTGTGCATCTTGGGCGCAGCTCTTCAAATCATTTCCGAGTATATCTTACCGTCCCGATATGACGATTTTTTAGTCCAATTGTAAAGATTCCATGTCGTAAGCTGTGGCTCGGGCAGGCAGTTCACTGGTCAGTTCCCGGATGAGCTGGTCGGCTTCGGCCAGCCACTGCTCTGCGTCCGGCTCGTGCTCACGGGCCTTGATGGAAAAGCCCTGCCTTGCTTCTGCGGCCAGTGCCAGCGCCTTTTTGCGGCTGGTGTAGCGCGTTTCGGTCTGGGCCACACGCAGGCACACCTGCGGAGTGTACTCGATATCCGGCATATGGGCTGCGTTGGCGCGGGCACGGCGGTAATACAAAAGTGCCCGGCCATTGTCGCCCCGGGCAGCGCAGTCATCGCCCAGTGCAATGTTGGATAAGATCTCGCCGCTGTCCGCTGCTTCCTTCCACATGCGGCGGGCCTCGGCACGGTTCGTGCGGGTGCCGCGGCCCTTATAAATACAGTCTGCCAGCAGGGCAAGTCCCATGGTGCTGCCAAGCTCGGCTGCTTTTTCAAAGCATTCCACAGCCTGCGCCCAGTTGCCCTTGCGGGCGGCTTCCTTTCCGGCATCCGCTTTCTCATCACCGGGGTCTTCCGGCGTATGGCCCGCGTGCAGCAAACCGTTGAGCAGAGCGCCGTCCAGCGTAGCCGAGTGGCTCCACGGGTCCAGCACCACGCCGTCGATCCCCTCAGTGGAAAGGGCCAGCTCCATGGCATCCTGCAGGGTGTAATCTGCCATTGGCCGGGCAGAAGTGCTGCGGTCGGCGCAGGCCGCAGCTGCAGAGGTAAACATAGGCAGCCATGTGCGGCCCTTCTCGTTGCGCAGGGTCCACAACTGCAGGTCCTTAGCCTTTGCCGTGGGCACCGGATGCTCCGTCCACGGTGCAGGCGTGTTGTGCACCGTCAGTGCCGTGCGCAGCGGCACCAGAACATGGGTCTCCATTTCCAGTGCATAGTTCAAAGCGCCCATCAGCGTCCAGAAGCTTTCTTCGTTCTGGCCTTTATATAAATTTTCCACTGCCTGCTCAAAGGCCGGGCAGCCGGTGCCCGCCGGGCTGTAGGCCGGAGCGTTCTGCCGATGCTTGCGGGTGCCCACCGGGCGCAGCCGGATGCCGCCGTCTTGTCTTTTTGCCATCTGCTCACCATTCTTCCAGTTTCTAGTCAATTTTTAGTATAGCAGGAAATGGCTTTGGGTACAACGCCTATCTGTATGTATCCATTTTTCCCTGCTCAAAAAAAGCGGGGTGCCAGATCAGCGTCTTCTGGCACCCCGTTAAAAAAACATTTTTCCTGAAACGCCTTATTCCGCGTCCAGATCTTCTTCGGTCTCAGCAGCAATATAGATCGGTCTGTGCTTTGTTTCAAGATATGTTTTGGCAAGGTACTCGCCCGCAATGCCCGTACACAGCAGCTGCACACCACTGCACAAAAGGATGATGCAGACAAGGCTCGGCCAGCCGGAAGTAGGGTCGCCGAACATCAGTGCACGCACCACCACGATTATGATGCCTACAAACGCCAATACGCAAAAGGCAAGGCCAAGGCCCGCCGCCATCAGCAGCGGAGCTGTGGAAAAGCCCACAATGCCTTCGATCGAATATTTGAGCAGACCCCAGAAGTTCCACTTTGTTGTGCCCGCCACACGCTCTACGTTTTTGTAGTCGATCCACTTTGTTTTAAAGCCGACCCAGCTGAAAATGCCCTTGCTGAAGCGGTTATATTCCGCCATGCTCAGCACAGCATCAGTCATTTTGCGGCTCATCAGGCGGAAGTCTCTTGCTCCATCCACGATCTCTGTATCCGAGAGCTTATTGATGATCTGATAAAACTTTTTGGCAAACCAGCTGCGAACGGGCGGTTCACCCTCGCGTGTCGTGCGGCGGGTGGCCGCGCAGTCATATTCGCCGGAGAGCAGCAGCTCCAGCATTTCCGGCAGCAGCGAGGGCGGGTCCTGCAGATCCGCATCCATCGTTGCTACATAATCGCCCTTTGCCGCTTTTAATCCGGCATAAATGCCTGCTTCCTTGCCAAAGTTCCGGCTGAAGGAGATGTACCGCACACGGGCATCTTTCCGGTGCAATTCCCGCGCGATCTGCAGTGTGTGGTCTTTTGAGCCGTCATCCACAAAGATGAACTCAAAATCTGCTCCGTGGGATATTCCCATCTGCTGTGCGATCTTGCTGGCCTCTTTATAAAAAATGGGAAGTGATTCTTCCTCATTGTAGCACGGAACGACCAAACTTATCAGCATTCCTGTTTCCCCTTTTGTGCAATATTTAAAATCATTGTAGCATACCCCCACCCTGGTTTCAACCGTTTTCGGCATTTTGCCCGGCGGTTTTCAGCACACTTTTGCAATAAAAACATTTTCTATGGCTTTTTAAGTTTTTGTACGCTATAATAAGTAGGATTTCATAAACCTTATAATGCAAGAAAGAAGGAGTATCGCCTTGAACAAGATGCTAGGCTATCTGAAGGACTACAAGCGCGAGAGCGTGCTTGCGCCCCTTTTCAAGATGCTGGAAGCCACGTTCGACCTGTTCGTGCCGCTGGTCATGGCGGATATCGTGAACATCGGCATTGCCGCCCACGACTTCCACTATATTCTTGTGCGGTGCGGCATTTTGCTGCTGCTGGCCATGATCGGCCTTGCCTGCAGCCTGACGGCACAGTATTTTTCCGCAAAGGCGGCCGTGGGCTATTCCACAGCTCTGCGCCACGCCCTGTTTGAGCACATCCAGACCCTGAGCTTTACCGAGATGGACACCCTCGGCACCAGCACCCTGATCACCCGTATGACCAGCGACGTGAATCAGGTGCAGAGCGGCCTGAACCTGTTTTTACGCCTGTTCCTGCGCAGCCCGTTCGTGGTGATCGGTGCCATGGTCATGGCCTTTACGGTGAATTCCCGTGCAGCGCTGATCTTTGTAGTGACCATCCCGCTGCTGAGCGTGGTGGTGTTCGGCATCATGGCTGCTACCCGGCCCCTGTACAAGACGGTACAGAATCGCCTTGACCGGGTGCTGGGCCTGACCCGCGAAAACCTGACCGGCGTGCGCGTGGTGCGCGCCTTTGATAAGGAAAAGAGCGAGGTAGAGCGCTTTGAGAATGCCAACGACCTGCTGACCAAGATGCAGCTCCATGTAGGCCATATCTCTGCCCTGATGAACCCGCTGACCTATGTGCTCATCAACATTGCCATTGTGGCGCTGCTATATGTGGGCAGCATTGAGATCAATGTGGGTGGCATGGCTTCCGGCGACGTGATCGCGCTGGTGAACTACATGAACCAGATCCTTGTGGAGCTGGTCAAGCTGGCAAACCTGATCGTGCAGGTGAGCAAGGCGCTGGCCTGCGCAGGCCGCGTGCAGGCTGTGCTGGACACCACGCCCGGCATGGCCTTCCCGGAAAAGCTTCTGGGCGAGGTGCCCGCCGAAAAATCCGGCGATGCCGTGCGCTTTGAGCATGTAAGCCTGACCTATGCGGGTGCCGGTGCACCCAGCCTTTCCGACATCAGCTTCACTGCAAAGCGCGGCCAGACCATTGGTGTCATCGGCGGTACCGGCAGCGGCAAATCCAGCCTTGTCAACCTGATTCCCCGCTTCTACGATGCCACCGAGGGCACGGTGGAGATCATGGGCCGCGATGCCCGGAACTATCCCCGTGAAGAACTGCGCGGCAAGGCAGCCATGGTCATGCAGAAGGCCCAGCTCTTTGGCGGCACCATCCGCTCCAACCTGCTGTGGGGCAACAAGAATGCCACCGATGCGGACCTGTGGGCCGCACTGGAAACAGCACAGGCTGCGGAGTTCGTCAAAGCCAAGCCCCTTGGGCTGGACGAGCCTGTGGAGCAGGGCGGTCGCAACCTGTCCGGCGGACAGAAGCAGCGCCTGACCATCGCCCGCGCCCTTGTGGGTAAGCCGGAAATTCTGATCCTTGACGACAGCGCCAGCGCACTGGACTACGCCACCGATGCCGCCCTGCGCAAGGCACTGGCTGCTCTGCCCGGCAGCCTGACCGTGTTCATCGTGAGCCAGCGCGCCGCCAGCCTGCAGTACGCGGATCAAATTCTGGTGCTGGACGACGGCCATCTGGTGGGCATCGGCACCCACGACCAGCTGCGCCAGACCTGCCCCGTCTACGAGGAGATCTACGAGAGCCAGTTCAAGAAAGGGGATGCGCAGAAATGAGTGCAAAAGCAAAAACAAAGCTGACCCCGCAGCAGCGCAAGGCCACCTTGACCCGTGTTCTAGGCAAAATCAAACCTTATTCCCTGTTTGTGGTGTGCAGCCTTGTGGTGGCCGCTGTGAGCGTGGGCGCGCAGCTGTATATCCCCATCCTCTGCGGCAGCGCCATTGATATGATGCTGGGCAAGGGTGCCGTAGATTTTGGCGGTGTGATGCGCATTATCATCGAGGTGCTGGTGGTTGCCGGTGTGGCCGCTCTTGCACAGTGGCTGCTGAGCGTGTGCAACAACCGCATCACCTTCCTTGTCAGCCGCGACCTGCGCAACGAAGCCCTGCGCAAAATTCAGACCCTGCCGCTTTCCTACCTCGACAGCCATCCCTCCGGCGATATCGTCAGCCGCATGGTGGCCGATGTGGATACCTTTGCGGACGGCCTGCTGATGGGCTTTACACAGCTGTTCAGCGGCGTTCTGACCATCCTCGGCACCCTGCTGTTCATGCTCAGCGAGAATGTGCCCATCACGCTGGTGGTGGTGTGCATCACCCCGCTGAGCCTCGTGGTGGCAAGCTTCCTTGCCAAGCGCAGCTATGGTTACTTCCAGAGCCAGAGCGCCGTGCGCGGCGAGCAGACCGCGCTGGTCAACGAGATGATCGAGGGCCAGAAGGTGGTGCAGGCCTTCGGCCACGAGGCCGAGAGCCTTACCGCCTTTGACGAGGTGAATGGCCGTCTGCAGGACGTGAGCCTGAAGGCCATCTTCTTTTCCAGCCTGACCAACCCCGCCACCCGCTTTGTGAATAACATCGTGTACGCAGGCGTGGGCCTTGTGGGTGCCGTGTACGCGGTGCGGGGCGGCATCACCATCGGCCAGCTGAGCGTGTTTTTGAGCTACGCCAACCAGTACACCAAGCCCTTCAACGAAATCTCCGGCGTGGTGACGGAGCTGCAGAATGCCCTGGCCTGCGCCGCCCGCGTGTTCGAGCTGCTGGATGCCGACGATCAGGTGCCGGAAGTCGAGAACGCCCCCGTGCTGCAGCCGGACGGCCATGTGCAGCTGGAGGATGTTTCCTTCCGCTACCTGCCCGACCGCCCGCTGATCGAGGGCCTTTCCCTCGACGTAAAGCCCGGCCAGCGCATCGCCATCGTCGGCCCTACCGGCTGCGGCAAGACCACCCTCATCAACCTGCTCATGCGCTTCTATGATGTGAACGGCGGTTCCATCAAGGTGTCCGGCACCGACATCCGGGATGTGACCCGCGCTTCCCTGCGCGGCAGCTACGGCATGGTGCTGCAGGATACATGGCTGCGGGCCGGTACCGTGCGGGAAAACATTGCCTACGGCAAGCCGGATGCAAGCCTTGAAGAGATCGTGGCAGCAGCCAAAGCCGCCCATGCAGACAGCTTTATCCGCCGCCTGCCGGAGGGCTACGACACCGTTATCGCCGAGGACGGCGGCAACATCAGTCAGGGCCAGAAGCAGCTGCTGTGCATTGCCCGCGTGATGCTCTGCCTGCCGCCGATGCTGATCCTGGACGAAGCAACATCCTCCATCGATACCCGCACTGAGGTGCGTATCCAGAAAGCTTTTGCCCGCATGATGCAGGGCCGTACCAGCTTTATTGTGGCGCACCGCCTTTCCACCATCCGCGAGGCGGACGTGATCCTTGTGATGAAGGACGGCCACATTGTGGAGCAGGGCAGCCACGACGAGCTGCTTGCTGCAAACGGCTTCTACGCCAAGCTCTACAACAGCCAGTTCGAGGGCGTGGAGACCTGAGAGTTCCTGATAATAATAACAAAAAGGAGCGATGCGCTGCATCGCTCCTTTTTGTTATTATTTGCTTTCAACTTTCTGCACGATGGGTTCATCGGGCGGCGGCGTGAGGGTAGAGTGCTCCACAATGAACTGCTCCGCCCTCTCCCGGGCCAGACGCTGGCGCACCTTGCGTGCATCGTTGGCGGGGAAGGTGCGCTCGCCGTCCAGCTTGGCATCCCAGTGGGCAGCAGCTGCTTCCACCTCGGCGTCCGTGGGTGCAAGGCCCTCCTTTTCTGCCACCAGCAGAAGCCCCAGCCAGCTGCGCAGCTTGCGCTCTGCCTGCGCGTGGAGCCATGCACGGAACTCTTCCACCGTCTGGCCGCGCACTTTAAGGAACTGGTCAAAGTTGATGCCATTGGCCTGCAGGCTCAGGTTGAACTGGCGCTGCTCGGCAAAATAGTTACCGCCCACCAGCTGCTTTGGCAGCGGGCCTTTCACTGCATCGCCCAGCTGCCATACCAGCTCCTTGCGTGCCCGCTGCTCAGCCTGGGCACAGCGCTGTGCCCAGATCTCGCGGGCCACCTGCTGCCGCAGCGCCGCCTTGCCCGCTGCATCGGCTGCACGTTCTTCATCGCCGTGGTGACGGTTGATCTCCAGTTCAATGGTCAGCTGCCGGATGGGGTGCGGCTCAATGGGCTGCACAAAGCCGGTGTATGCTCCCACTTCCAGCGGCGGCAGCGCGTAGAACTGCGCCCCCGCCCGGAAGCCCTCGGCCCGGTTCACCGCCAGCAATTCAAAATCCGGGTCGGTCACCGGCACCACATGGTACTCCTGCACCAGCTGCTCATACAGCGCCGAAAAGCCGCCAAGAATGGTGCGATTCACCGCCTCGGTCAGCAGACCGTCCTCTTCCTGCGGCGCGTCCGGCTCCGCCTGCACCTGTGCAACGGCTGCCGCCAGCTCCTCGGCACCGGCTGTGAATACCAGACGGCAGTCGCCCGGCTCAGCCATGCCAAAATGTTCTAGTTTCATCCTCTTTTCCCCTTTCAGCGGGCAATGCCCACGGTCAGCACCAGCAGGGCCACACCTATCACGGCATACAGCACCTCGGCTCCCAGCGTGGCCCGGTCGCCTTCCACGTACATCTTCTCCGGGTCGTCGGGGTCATAGTATAAGGTGACGGTATCCCCCACCGTAAAGCTCTTGCCCCGCGCAGGCTTCGGGTAGTGCAGCCGATGGCTGCCGCCTGCGGTGGTAAAGGCCAGCACATAGGCACCGCCATCCCGGCTCCGCACGGTGCCCTCCACCGTGGCCGTGACCTTCTGCCCCTGCGTGCACAGCCTGCGCCGTGCCAGCACGCTGCGCAGAGCCATAAAGAACATGATGCCTGCTCCCAGCAGGAAAATAATGATATTGAACATTCTGCATTTCCCTCGTTTTCTCAGTCTGCGCGCAGGACACCCTCCCGGCGCGTCCTGTTTATTGTATCACACTTTGGCAAAAATTTCGCCCTGCAGCTGCCATTCAGAATGCATCAATTTTCAAGCAAAATTTTGTCGAGAAAAATTAAAAATAATGCTTGACAATTCTGCCATATCTGGTATAATAACTATCGTTCCGAGCGACACAGCTCACGAACAAAACAGAATATGCGGATATGGCGGAATTGGCAGACGCGTTAGATTCAGGTTCTAATCGGGGCAACTCGGTGGAGGTTCAAGTCCTCTTATCCGCACCAAACAATGAAAATCCGAACCTTTTCTCGATAGGAGAAGGGTTCGGATTTTTTGTATTCTTCGGAAAAGAGAACAATGGCTCTTCCCTGACGGCTGTGTGTCCGAAACCTTATCAGAAAAAAGACCGTGTCACAAAGGTCACAACTGTAAAGGTGCCGTAAGGCAGAAAGGACACAAACATGAAGTACGATGAAAGAGCCTGCAAGTTCAACATGGATACCGGCTGCGTGGAACTACTGCTCCGGGATGGGAGAATGATCTCCATTGACTGTACCGGGGTCGAGGATGCGTTGGATGTGACCATGGCGCAGAGGTCAGAACTGGATTATCTTATCTACAATGACCCGCTTGGCTATGCCGATTTGATTCTGAACGGAGACCCGGAGAAATATTTGAGGAATGTAGCTGAAAGCCATGGATTAGAGGATTGATCGTTTAGAGATTAACTCGATATAAGGAACAAGCCCACAGGTCTGCCGTATTTTTATGCGGTCTATCCTGTGGGCTTGTTTGTTATTATCGACTCATGATTGAATTTGAAATTTCAAGCACGACCGTATCATGTTTATAGGTGGTAACAACCATCGGCAGGCCTCCAGCCTTCAAAACTTATGCAGACGTTTGATTTTCGTATCGTTTAAGCCAGAGGAAAAAGCAGATGTTTAATAAGATGCCCACTGCGGTGGAGGTGGGTGCGGACAGACCGATCATCGTCAGGCTGGCGTTGGGCTGGATACTCATAATATACGCCATGGGGAGACGCACCAGCAGAGTCTGCACCAGCCCCTGTACCATGACCCAGAGGGTTTTGTCGTTGCCATTGAAGTAACCTACCATGCTGAACAGGATGGCAGTGGCGATGGTCTCGGGCGCAAAGCCCATGAGGTAGGCGTAGCTGTTGGCAATAACAGCGGCATCTGCCGTAAACAGACCGGAGAGAACGTCACCCTTGCACCACACCAGTGCAAATACGGCGCAACCGAACACTAGACCGATGCCAATGCCGGTGAACATGGACTGCTCGGCGCGTTTTTTATTGCCAGCACCCACGTTCTGGGACACAAAGGATGCCATGGACTGCATCAGAGAACTGGGGATCAGCATGGCAAAATTAACGATCTTGCACGCCACACCGTAGCCGGAAGATGCCTCCAGCCCCAACCGGTTGACGAAAGCGCAGAGCGCCAGAAAGGAAAGCTGGGTCAAAAACTCCTGCAAAGCCAGCGGCAGACCGATGCCCAGAAATTTTTTGCACTGGGGGTTCAGCTTGAAATCAGAGCGATGGATTTTGAAGGGCAGCTCCTTCTTCAGCAGCATTGCGATTGCACAGATTACGCTGACGGCTTGTGCTGCTACCGTAGCAATGGCGGCACCGGCAGCATCCAGATGAAAACCAGCCACCAGCACCAGATCGCCAATAACATTCACAATGCACGCCACCAGCACAAAGATCAGCGGAGAGCGGCTGTCGCCCAGACCGCGGAAAAGAGCCGAGAGCATATTATAGGCTACAATAAAGAAGATGCCGCTGCCGCAAATGCGCACATAGCTGGCGGTCAGGTCTAGGGCTTCGGCAGGAGCCTGCATCAGACTGGCAATAAACCGTGCAAAAAACACCAGCACCACGAACAGTGCAGCTGCCAGAAGGGTGAACACAATAGCTGCCCCGCCAATGACTTGCCCGATGTACTGCGGTCGTTTTTCGCCCAGATAGCGGGCAATGAGCACTGTGACGCCCATGGCAAGCTGGGTGACAACAAAGGTGACGAGATTGAGTACCTGGCTACCAGTAGAAACCGCAGACAAGCCTGAAGTGGAGCCAAAGCGCCCCACTACCAGAAGGTCTACTGCGCCGTAAGCGGCCTGCAGCACCAGCGCACCCAGAATGGGCAGCATGAAAAAAGCGAGCTTTGGCAAAATGCGGCCTTGGGTAAAATCGGTCTTATCGTTTTTCAAGAGAATCTTTCCTTTCGCGCATAATAGCATAGAATTTTTCCAGCGTTTGGATGGTGCACGCTGCATCCTCCTCGGAAATGCTGTCCAGATACGGGAGCAGTTGCGAGAAGTAGTCCGTATTGTACTTCTGGGAAAGCGCTTGCCCGCTCTCGGTGAGAAACAGATAGGTCACGCGGCCATCTTCAGCGGATACCTGTTTTCTCAGATACCCTTTGTGCTCCATCTCTTTTACGGTACGGGTCACACCGGGGCGGGGCAGGTTCAGTGTATCGCTGAGATCAGAGATCTTCGGCTGGATGCCACGGGTCTGCAATTTCTGAATAACATCCAGACACTGGATATAAGAGGATGTCACACCCTCCGGCAGGGCAGGCAGCATCTCCCGTGCCCGCTTTGCCAGATAGCAGGCATCCAGCAGCTGCTTGATCAGTTCGATGGTCATAATGAAATTCCTCTCCAAACGATTATCGAAGGTAATTAACATTGATAATTATATAGAACTGCCCGGGAATGTCAAGTCTTTTTGAAAAATCGGAGATGTCGGCAGCTTTGAGGCATCTGCTTCCGGCATACCATTCTAGAGGGTGTTTGAGCGAATACAGTCTGAACCATGGATTAGAAGATTAAATACAAAACAAAAACAGGGTGCGTCCCTGAATAGGACGCACCCTGCCAGCGTAATTCACGATTTGATTCGTTGGCAACAACCGTGAATTGCATATCGCAAACAGGTCGTTGAGAATTGCTCTGCTTGTAAAACTTGCGATTAAAGCCACAGATAACAGCGATATGTACAACAGGGCGTTCCCCGTCGGGAACGCTCTGTTTCTCTTTGCTGGCGGCGTGATGAACTTGTTCCGCCTGCCACGCGGCAAACTCCCGCTGCCCTTCCTCGCTGTTCCAGCAGGCAAGGATGGCTGGGTAGAATGCCCGTGCCAGACGGTCGATGACTTCATCGGGATAAGGGGAAGTATTTGTGGACTTTTTCTTTTTGTTCAAACGCACGCTCCTTTGATCGTCCCACCGTGGCAAAGTCGGGCGAGAAAATCAAAGTTCCAATTTTTATCAGGCGCAAGGGCGCGGATGCTTTCCGCCCTGTACTTGCGGCTGGTGGCTCGTTGATGGCTTACAGGTGTCTGCTGTTATGCGGTCTTTTCTTCTTCAAGGGCTTCTGCAAGAGCCTTTTCCAGATAGGTTTCGATTTCAGTCAGGTAGTTAGCAGGTCGCTGCATTGCGAAGCGGAGAACCTTCTGCTTTTCCGGGTCAGTGAAATAGCTGGGATTGTTTTTGAGCGTTTTCTTCCATGAGTTTTTCATCATTTCGGTCGCACGGCTCAAAGATTTGTAAACCTTCATAAACTCGTCCGGTACATGATAGCACCGAAATTCTTCTGTTTGTGGTGTGGGCATGGGAACGGGTTCCGCTTTTTCAGGCTCAAATTCAGCGCTGGCAGATTCCAACACTTCCAATGCCTCTGGATGCAGGATTTGAGCAAGGACATCTGAACGATGCTCGACACTTGCCTGCACAAGCTTGGACATTTCTTCGTTGGTGAACTTCACTTCGCCGGAAAAGACTTTCTGCTTGATGCCGGGAGAGAGATTATCTGCGATGTCGATGCCTCGTGTATAGTGGCTGGCACGAAGAACGGAGGCACGGCTGACACCGTTTTCCTCTGCGATCCGGTCGCAGGTTTTCTTCCCGGAGTGGTGGTTATCACCGTGATCACCACCACTTTTCTTTGCTAAAGTGTACTGATTGCCCCGAAAGATTTTTGCAGCTTTCTTCTCGGCTTCGTACTGCTTCCCAAGCAGATAGCGTTTCTGTTCGGGGCTCAGGTTTCGCCGTCCCAACTGATTCCGGCAGATCCACGCAACGGCTTCTTCGCGGTTCTCAAATCGGAGCGGCATGGTGGAAAAATAAATCTCAGGATGCTTCTGGAGGATAGCATAACGGTTGTGACCATCAACAAGGGTGTTGTTCCAAACAATCAAAGGAGAGAGCAGCTTGCCCTCTTTCAGGATATTTTCTTCAAGCTGCTTAAATTCATCATCAGTCAGAGGAGGAATCTGGGACTGGAACTCCGGATCGATTTTCAGGTTGATCATACGCACACTCCTTTATCTCTCCTGCTGCGTCTGTTCTTCCTCCCGGAAAAAGGACGCAACATTCTGCTTTGCGGTTTTCAGTTTGAGCAGTTCTTCCTTGGCTTCCTTGTACTGCTCGTAGAACTTTGCCTTTTCGGATGCCAGCTGCGCATACTCGGCTTCCAGCTTTTTCGGGCTGGGCAGCTTGGTGATGCTGCTTGCCTTGAAATAGGCTGCTGCTGCCCGGTACGCTGTCAGCTCTGCACGGTGCTGCTCCTCAAAGGCTGCGGGTCGTTTGGCAGTCTTTAACTGCTGTGCGATTGTCTTGGTGCTGGTGTAGGCTGCGACATGATAGCGCAGCTCTTTGTTGGCCTTTATGCGACCTTCGAGGTCTTTCACCACCGCCAGTGCGCCGTGATACTTGGTTTCCAGTTCACCGATGCGCCGGTTCAAGGTATCCTCGTCGGTTAAGCCCTTTTCCTGCAGAAGCTTCACGGTCTGTGCCATAACTTTGAGATTGTGTTTCGTGAGCCAACGCTTATAGCCGATGCCTTTGCCCTCGGTCATCCTCGACTGGATGTCGATCAGTTTCCCGATGGTATCCTGCTTGAACTGAGCCTTGGGCTTGCGTTCGACGTTTGCCTGCAACGCGGCAAGCACCGCTGCCTTATCGAACTTGTCACCGAGCTTTTTTGCCCGGATGAACTTTGTTCTGCCAGAGGGCAGATAGCTGAGCTGTCCACGGCTTTCCTTGACCGTGATGCCGTACTGCTGCATGAGCTTCGCCGAAAAATCTTCAAAGCTGGTAGCACGGTACAATACAGACGAAATCTGTCTCCGTAAAGTATCCTTCACAGTTTCAAACTTCTTCTGCTGGGGCTGCTGTCCGGCTACGGTAAGGGCTGCGTAGGCGCGGTCAAGTTTCATCTGACCGCGCCTACGCGCCCAATACTCGGCTTCGCTCACGCGCTCCTTCGAGCCGTTGAGCAGGTCGATCTGGTACAGACCAGCACCCTCACACATCTCCATGACCTCAACACGCAAGTGCCGCATGGTCTGGGCTGTGCTGGAGTGCTTCATACCCTCGCGCCAGTCGCGGGGCTTCTGCATATAGGGCTTGCGTTCCACCTCGTGCATTCGGACGCTGCCGATCACGATGTGGACGTGTATATTTCCCGAACGGTTATGCCCATCCGGGTGAGTGCAGACGATGGCAGGATGACCGGGAAAATTTTCAGAACAAAACTTCAGGCCAAGTGCCTGTGCCTTTTCCATGGTCAAGCCGTTGTCGGCTGCATCTCTGGGGTCAAAGCTGATAATATACTGGTGGCTTTTGATATCACCATGCTGGGTGTTCTTACCATACTTGCGGTTTGCCAGCAGACAGGCCGTTGCAAACGAGAAATCGCCACACTCAAGGGTGTCGAGCAGGTACGAATCCCGCAGCTTCGGCTTGCCCTGTTCATCCAGAAGTTGCTTTCCAGTGAACGCATCGTACTGGTAAACGAGGTACGCTTCGATGGCGGTGTAGTCCGAGTTTTTAGAGCGTATATGCTTGAGCGTTGCCATACAGTTCACCCAGAACTTTCTCGGCGTTCAGCCGAAATGCGGTCAGGTCTGCAAGTTCGTCAAGGAGTTTCGCCCGCAGTTGTTCGGTGTCTGCGCCGCCGGAGTTGAAGTGTCGTGCGAGTTGGTTCAGGTTGCCGCCCACCCTGCTGCACTGGGCAAGCAGAGTAGAAACAGCATTCAGAGTTTCTTCTCCGCCGCCTGCAACGATGACCGTTTTCTCGATCTTGACGTTGTGAATGGCACGGCGGATAAAAGTGGAGAGGGAGAGATTCAGGAGTTTGCAAGTGAGTTCCAGTGACGCTTTTTCCTCCGCTGTCACACGGAACTTGATGACGTGCGTTTTGTTGTTCGGCGTGTCGTGGTGCTGGGAATTGCTAGGGGTCGGTTGAACATTCGTTTTGGTCATTGTACCTCCTGTCTGTTCGATAACTCCTCGGTGAAGTTATGTAAAGCACGACACGCCGTTCCATTCGTGCCGCAAGGCACGAATGATGAGCAGGGTTTGGGGCAGGCACGCCCCAACAAGATCACTTCGGAAATGCAGACGCATTGCAGAAGTGAAGTCCCAGTGGAGCACAACATTTTCAAGAATTGAAAATTTGTGGCCACGGGACGGTTCTTGCCCTCTACCGCTGCGCTCAAAACGCATTTTCAACAAATGTTTCCAAATTGTTAAGACGCAAAAAATAAGTAGCGGGGCTCTGCTCGTGTATGTTGATCACCGTTTGCTCCGAACGAAGTTCCTGCCCCTGTTTGTGCAGCGGCGTTGACGAAAAGTCGGTATCACGTTCGGTCGGCTCATGAAATTTTCAAGGTGCAGCTCCCTAAAAGAAAAATACCGCCCACGCAGCGCAGCGATGATTTTGTCGGGTGAAACGGCGGCAAAATGAATCGGGTGTGTTGCGGGGCGGTAAATTCTTTTGCGGACTTTCCCTCACTGAAGTGGTGGGTCTCATGGTGATAACCAACCACTTTCTGTGGCTGTGTTCAAAATGAACACGACCACATCTTGTGGATGAATTTGAACCAATCCACAAAATCAGTGAGATTTGTGACAGAGAATATCATGTTTCGCAAGGTGCGTCAAGATGATTTTGAAAAATTTATGACGGTAAAGCATAAGAAGTCTTACTATTTGGCTCAAATTGAAGTCTACTTGACTTTTTTATTGAAGAGATGTCCGTTTTATGCTGCTGCATCTGTAACAGCCTGACGATAAGCACTTGCAGCGTTGTTATTTTATTCAACTGGCTGGGGGATAGTCCTCTGCATCGGGCGAAGTATTCCTCAGTACGGTTTCCACCGCGCACAGAGCAATCTTGGCAAGATTCAGCGTGGTATGGGGATTCATGGCGGTATGCCTCCGTCTATTTTTCTGTGTATAGAATACCACATAAACAAAAAGAGAACGGACGGTCGTTTCTGTTTACGAATTGAGCGCCTGCCACAACGCATCTGAAGCATCAAACACTGCCACGCTGTACCCGGCAAAGCGGCTCTGGATATCAACAGTCTGGCTGCCATCGGCGGCAGTGTTGTAGCTGCCCAGTTCCAGCCCGGAAAGGGCGGGCTGGCTGCGCCACGGGATAAGCTTTGTCTGCCATTCCGCGCCCAGCTTTTCGCTCAGTGCCCCATAGGCCTGTTCGAAGCCCTCCGGGTCATCCAAGATCCAGATTTTGCTCTCGCCGTTGGCAAGGTCGGTGTTCATCTGGGTGGCACCGGCCATCTGACCGTTCATGTCGGTCAGGGCGGCATCGGCGCTCCATGTGTAGTTGTTCACCTGCACCACCACAGTCCCGTCGCCGTTGGCGTCCTCCGCATAGTCTGCCAGCGCAGTCTGCAGGCGCTGCACGGCCTCGTCCGGCAGGGCCTCCGCCGTGACTACCGCCACGGTGTAGTCCGGGTCTACGGTAGTCAGCAGGCCGTGCGCCACATACGCTACGCCCACAATGACCATTGCCGCCACCGCCACGATGCCCCAGTTGTAATACCACCAGTTGGCGCGGGAGCGCTTTTTCTGCTCCTGTGCGGTCAGGGGCTTATCCGGCGCTGCCGGGCGCGGGATGCTGCGCACCTCTACGCCGTATTCCTGCCGCAAAACCGGGAACAGGGTCTGCATCGCTGCCAGCCCCGGCAGCCAGAAGCCGAACAGCACCGCCCAGAACACGCTGACCGGGAACAGCAAGATCATGCCGCCGATGCCCGCCAGCATGAGAACGCCTGCCAGGACGCAGCGCGCCGGGGCGACAGCCAGCAGCCTGCCCGCCCGGCGCAGCAAGCTGTCCGGGGCGGGCAGTTGCAGCGGCAGAACGGCAGCGCAAAGCGTAGCCAGAACCGCCAGCACCAGAAAATCCAGCGCCAGAAAAACGAGAATGGCAAGCCCGGGGTAATACCCCTGCTGCGCGGCGGCTTCAAACACAAAGGCCGATACAAAGCACAGCAGCCCCAGCACCAGCGTGCCAATGCAGCCAAAGCCGCAGGCGGCTTTCCAATGGGCGGCTAGGGTCTGCTTTGCCCGGGGCAGCCACTGGGAGGGGTCGTTCTGCAAGCTGCGCAGAGCGCAGTCTGCCAGCAGCACCATGGCAGGGCCGGTCAGCAGACCGGTGACCGCACTGCACACCACCGTCAGCGGCAGGGAGAGCAGGGTCACGCCCAGCGAGACCCCCAGTGCGGCAGGCAGGCAGAGCACGCAGACCATCAGGTTCGTGCCCAGCAGCTGGCCGAGGTCGCGGCCGACCATCTGGCAAAAGCGTGCAAAGCCTTTTTTCTCCGGCTCGTTTGGGCCTACGCCGTGGCCGTCCCGCCCATAAAGGGCATTGTAGATGCTCATTTTACTTCACCTCGGTGCCAAAGGCTTCGATTTGGGTCAGCGCCGGGAAGGGGGAAGTCCCCTCGGCCTGAATCAGATCCTTCAGCACAAGGCTGCGCACCCGCTTGGGCTCAAAGGCCACGCTCTGGGGTTTGGCGCTTTTCACCAGCGGGATGTCCAGCTGGCTGCCATCAGAAAATTCCACCGTGGCCTTTACCCAGTAGTTGTCGTGGGGGAAATCTGCCCGCTCGGTGATGCGCAGCTCATCCAGCAGTACTTCCCGGCCAAAATCCAGCGTCAGGGCTGCGTTCGGGTCGCGGTTGATGCCCCAGCTCTGGTAGGGATACTCGCCGTGGGCGCTGTTCTCAAAAATGCCGTCGATGGCGTTGCGGGCGGCAAACACCGCCTCGCCGCGCGTTTCTACGTTGGCGCTGGCGTGGGGATAAAAACCGGTGTCGCCATGCTCGTCATAGCAGTTGAAGGCCAGATTCCGCCGGGCGGCAATCTCTTCCGGCAGTGCCAGCCGTGCCCGGATAACGTGACGGCTGCCCGCAAAGCTCTTGGGCGAGTAGGTGATGGCCTGCTCCCCGAAGGGAATGTGGAAGTTGATCTCCCGCTTGACCACATACACAAGGGCTTCGGGCATGGTGTCCTCGAACTGGATGACGCAGTACTGCCCGGGATGGTCGATCTCCAGCGCCACCCGGTCGCCGGGCTTGTAGCAGTTGGTGTAAACAAGGGATACGGCGGTGTCAGCGTCACAGGTCATCAGGGTGTGGCCGGCTTCGTCCAGAATTTTCAGCTTGATGGTTTCCATGGCAGTTCTCCTTAGTACAGTTCGAGCTTCAGCATTTTTTGGAAATGCAGGGTGATCTTATAGATCGTTTCCGGCCATGCGGTGCGCAGGCGCGGGTCGGTGATAGGCACCGCCGTAACAGCAGCCGTTGCGGCGTCCGGGTCAAAGCGGATGCCGCCCAGTGTGCCCACCGCAAAGCCGTCCGCAGTGGGGACGGGTTGCTGCTCGGTGAGCAGGGTCAGGTCTACTGTGCCGGGATAGTCTGTTTCGTCCCGCAGGGTGATGCCCTGTTCGCTGACAGATACGCTGCGGCGGTAGGTGGTAAGCCCCGGGATGGGCGGGTACGCGCCCGCCAGTTCGCCGGTGATGCTATTTTCCTCGGTGCACACCTCCCGGGCAGCGTATTCCGCGCCGGGCAGCTGCTGCACGCCGTCAAAGGTGGGCAGGTTGTGCCATGCGCTCTGCATCGTCCAGATCTCATACCGCTGAGGGCTGAAGGTCTTTTTGGTGTAGCTCTCCACTCCGATATCGATGAGAAACGGTCTTCCGTCCTTGTACACGGTAATGCTGCCGGTATCGTTGTGGTTGTGGCTGTCGCCGTTGGAGCCAAACTTTGCACCCAGCACCCAGCTGCCCTGCCGTGCGGCATAAATGCCTACACTGGGGTACCATACTGCAGAACGATGCTGGGGAACTGCGGCGTATTCCATCAGTTCCTGCTCGGCAAAGGCGGTGGTCAGCCGGTACCACAGGTTGATGTGGGTGCTGCCGTCCGGGTTCTGCAAATGGTCGGGGTCGGCATCGGCACGGAAGTCTGCCGCCGCAAGGGCCTGCAAAGCATCGCTGCCCACAGCCTGCCCAAAGCGGTATTCCCGCGCACCGCACCGCCCGGCAAGGGGGCTGCAATCGCCAAAGTTCAGGTAGTAAGGCCCTTCCACATGGACATTGCAGATGTACTCCGCGATATTTTTGATCTTAGGTTCATGGAACAGGGGAGAGAAAGCCTCCGGCACAATGCTGGACAAAATTTCAAGGCAGCCCCACAGGGTCAGCCCGGCGTGGCGGTAATACTGCGCACCCTCGTTGCAGCAGCCGTCCGCACCGTAGTCCTTTAAAAAGCAGTCAAGACTGTATGCTGCCTGTTTGACGGCAGCCTGCCGCTGCTGCTGCGTGGTGGGCAGCAGAAAGACCGTGAGCAGCACATTCTGGGTGCACCAGCTCGTCCAATTGCACATAGGCTCTTCGCCGTTGCCCATCCACCAGAAGTGGCTTGTAAAATAGGGCGTCAGGATGCGGGCGTCCAGCTCCCGCTCCATCCGCGCCGTGATGCCCGGCGCAGCGGCGTCCAGCTCATCGGGCAGTAAATACCGGGTCAGCGCCAGAAGCGCGCCGGTCTCGGCGGCAAATAAATCTACGATGGGGCGGGTGGTGTCCGGCAGGGGCAGCTGCGGGGTGTCCCGGATGTAGCTGTTGTGGGCGGGCAGCTGCCATGCACTTTCCTCGCAGATCGCCCATACGGTATCGGCAATTTCATCCAGAAAGCGCCCTTTGTGCTCCACACACTCGGCACTTACCAGCGCGCACAGCCGCGCCCGGCGGGAAAAGTAAGCCGTCTCCCATGGGGTGCGCCGCCCAGTGTGGGTGAAATCCAGCCAGAGCGAGAGCGGCAGGGGCGCAATGGGCGTTTGCAGCGCGGCTTCCCCCGCCTGCAAAAAGCGCTGCTTTGCCCGCAGGGGCAGCCCCTGCCATGCGGTGTGCTCTTTGACAGGGGGAAAGGGCCGGTAATCGGGAAGAAATTCCGGCAGATGAGCAAGCTGTTCCTGTATCATAAAAGCCTCCGATTTTAAATACTTTGCTGGTATTCCCGCGGGCTGAGCCCCGTGACCTTTTTGAATACCTTGGAAAAATAGAAAGCGCTCTCGTACCCCAGTTTCTCAGCGATCTCGTATACTTTCAAATCGCCCTGTTCCAGCATCTCTTTTGCCGCAGCGATGCGGGTCTCGGTGATGTACTCCACAAAGCCGCTGTCGCCGTATTTGCCGAACAGCTGGCTGAGGTAGTTGGGCGAAAAATTGAATACAGCCGCCACATCGGCCAGCGTCAGTTTTTCCGAAAGATGATTCTTAACATACTCCTGCACCTGTGCCACCACCTGCATCTTCCCGGCGGTGGCGTCGCCCTCGTTGACCTCCACGAACTGGATGGGCTGCTCCACCGTGAGCAGGGGCTGTAGGTGGGCGTTTTCCCGGCAGCGGCGCGCCAGCCCCAGCAGGGAGCCGGTGGGGCGTCCTACCGCCCAGAGCAGCCGTACCGTGAAATAGTTGTATAGAATTTGGCTGGCGCGTTCCAGCAGCGGGCGCAGTACCGTCCGGTATTTTTGGCACTGGGCATCGGTCAGGCAGAAAAGCACATTGCAGCGCATGGCATCCGCCCCGGTCACATAGCAGGGCAGGTAGTTTTGCAGGGTGGTCTCCAGCATCCGCCCGCAGGAAAAACTCAGCTTCAGCTGCTGGGCGGGGGTAAGGGCGGTGTTGGCGATGATCTCGCAGCTGGCTACAAGGTAGGCGTCGCTTGCAAGGTTCAGCTCCATGTGCTGCAAAGGCTGCTCCAATGCGGCTTCGTCCGGGAACAGCCCGGCGTACAACCGCACGAAAAAACGCTCCTGATAGCTGCGCACACTCTCGGCAAGATTTTCCTGTGCTGACAATTCGCCCAGCAAAGCACGCTCCTTTTTTACCTTTTCGGCGGCCTTGGCAAGGGCGGTTTGCAGGTTTTCGGGGGTCAGGTCCAGCTTGACCAGATAATCCACCACTCCGGCACCCATGGCCTGCTTGATGTAATCAAATTCTTCAAAGCTGGTCAGCATGATAAAGGCGGGCAGGGCGTTGCGCTCCCGGCAGGTGCGGGCAAGGGTAAGCCCGTCCATCACCGGCATTTTTACGTCGGCAATGACGATATCCGGCTTCTCCCGCTCAATGAGTTCCAGCGCCAGCTTTCCGTTGCGGGCGGTGCCGCAGACGGTATAGCCCAGCTTTTCCCATTCCAGCATCCCCTGCAGGCCGATGAGCACCAGCGGCTCATCATCCACCAGTAATATCCGCAGCATGGGTGTCTCCTTTCTGTTGATAGGGCAGCCGGATGGTGACCTCGGTGCCCACGTCCTCTTCACTTTCAATGGTCAGGCCGTAACCCTCGCCAAAGGAATACCGGATGCGGCGGTTCACGTTCCACAGGCCGACATGACGGAACTTTTCAGCCTTTTCGGCACCCTCGGCGGGCTCGTCCAGAAGGTGAGCTACCTGCTCCGGCGGCATGCCCACGCCGTCATCGGTAATGCGCAGCAATACGTCCCCGGTATCCGGGTCGGTGGAGATATCCAGCAGCACGCTGCCGTGGCCGCCCTTGGGTTCCAGCCCGTGGAAGATGGCGTTTTCCACCAGCGGCTGCAAGGTGAACCGGGGAATCATGCAGTCCCGGCAAAGGGTCTCGCTTTCAATGCGGGAGACCTCAATCTCCAGGTCGCCGCCGTAGCGGTACTGCTGGATGGTAAAGTAATCGTTGAGCAATGCCAGCTCCTCCTGCAAAGGCACCAGCTTCTGGGTGCCTTTGGAGATGCTTTTGGTCAGCCGTGCAAAGGCGGTGACCATCTCGGCAATGCCGGGCGCGTGCTGGATGGTAGCCATCCAGCGGATGCTGTTGAGGGTGTTGTAGATAAAGTGCGGGTTCACCTCGTTTTGCAGCATCCGGTATTCCAGCTCCTGCTTGCGACGTTCGTCCTCCACCCGGCGGGTCATCAGGCTGTCCACGTTTTCAGCCAGCTGGTTGATGCCCCGGCCGATGTCGCCCAGCTCGTTGTTCCACTCCACCGTGCGGTCGGGGGCAAAGTTGCCGCTGCCCACGGTTTCGATGCGCTTTTGCAGCGCCTCCACCGGGCGGGTGATGACCCGCTCCAGCCAGTGCTGCATCAAAAAGCTCAGTCCCCAGATGATGGCAGTGCCAAGGGCGACCAGCCACAGGTACACGCCGTAGTGCAGCAAAAAGGTATTTGCGGGCAAAAGCTGTACCAGTGCCGCGCTGCGGCCGTTCAGTGTTACCTTGACTACATAATACTTCTGGCCGTCCAGCTGCACCTTGCCCTGCCATGCGGTCTGCTCTGTCACGCCGTTATTGCTGCCGGTGCGCAGGGTGTAGTCCACCTCCCGCAGCGGATTTTCAATCTCGGTCAGGCTGCCGTTTTCGATCTGCCACAGGCGGCTGCCCATCTCCCAGTACAACGCGCTGCCGTCGGTCAGGCTGTAACCTGCTGCCGGGTCGGTGATAATGGCGGTATCCAGCGCAAGGTAGGTGCTGCCCCGGTGCAAGGTGCCCTTGCCGCAGCGGACAGGCTGGCTGATGGCGATGCAGCTCGGACTGCCGGGCAGCAGCGGGTCGGTGGCGAACTGCATCCCGTACCCCTTGGTGAGAAACTGCTTTACGCTGGTGCGGTTGAGCGCCGCCGAGGAGTTCAGCGGGCCGAACTGCAAATGCCGGTCGTTCTCATTGGTAACAAAAAAGCGGAGGATATGGCTGTACAGGGTGCTGGAATAGTATTTTTCCTGCATGGCTTCGTAGGCGGCAATGGTCTGGGTGCCGTTGATATTTTCCTGCGAGATGTACCGCCGCACGGTGCTGTCAATGGAAGCCCAGTTCAAAAGAGCATCGGCGCTTTCCAGACTGGTCTCGATGGAGGTAGCCACCAGCCGCAGGTTGAACTCTGCCGCCTGCAGGGAGTTGGCACGCACATATTGGTTGGAGAGAATGAACAGCGCCGCGCCCACGGCCAGAGAGGTAAGAAAGGTAAAAAAGCGCATTCCCCACACGATCTGCCGCCGCAGCGGGAAACGGTGGCTGCTCTTCATAACGGTGCCTCCTTTCTGGTGACAGTTTGCATTCTTTCCTTTATACAGTACTGATTCCGGCGCGGTTTGTCAACGGCTTTTTTCATGAGAATTGTGTACTTTATATGCTTTTTTTCTCTCGTCACGGATGCAAACTGTGCAAGAGAACAAGAAAGTGCAGACTCCAGTGTAAGAAAGTACATCTTTTTTTAAAAGATACAGAAAAACTGCAACTCTTCCCGGAATTTTTCCATTCCGGTTTTTGCGTTTGTGCGGTATCCTAGTGTCAACAAAAGCGAGCGGCTCCCCGGCACGGGGGAGGCTGCTGCACAGAACAAACACACTGCCCTGAAGGAGGACACACTTATGAAAAAGATCTCTCGTCGTTCGTTCCTTACCGCTGCCGCTGCCTGCGGCGCAGCTGTTGCCCTGAGCGCCTGTGGCGGCTCTTCTGCAAGCTCCACCGCTGCTTCCTCCACTGCCGGTTCCACCGCTGCTTCCGCAGCCGCAGGCCCTGTTACCCTGCAGTGGTCAGTGTGGGATAAGGAGTCCACTCCCTACTGGCAGGCCATGGCCGACGGCTACATGGCAAGCCACAAGGACGTGACCATCGAGATGGTGGATCTGGGCTCCAGCGATTACATGACCGTTCTGGCTACCCAGCTGGCCGGCAGCGCTGATCTGGATGTCGTGACCGTTAAGGATATCCCCGGCTACGCAAACCTGATCAATCTGGACTACCTCAAGCCCCTGAACGAGGTGCTGACCCGCGACACCGGCGATTTCAACGGCACCATCGAGCAGCTGACCACCGACGACGGCAACTTCTACGCCGTGCCCTTCCGCAGCGACTTCTGGGTGCTGTACTACAACAAGGATCTGTTCGATAAGGCCGGTGTGGAGTATCCCTCCAATGACCTGACGATGGAAGATTACGATGCTCTGGCACGCAAGATGACCAGCGGCTCCGGCGACACCAAGGTCTATGGCTGCCACTACCACACCTGGCGCTCCGCCGCTTCTCTGTTCTCCATTCTGGACGGCAAAAACACCATCATCGACGGCAAATACGACTTCATGAAGCCCACCTACGATATGGTCATTGCCCAGCAGAAGGACGGTATCTGCATGGACTACGGCTACCTCAAGACCTCTTCTCTGCACTACTCCGCAGCCTTTGAAAACCAGCAGTGCGCAATGGTCAACATGGGCAGCTGGTTCATCTCCACGCTGGAAGCTTACATGAAGGATGCCGAGACCAAGTTCAACTGGGGCATCGTCAAGTATCCGCACCCCGCCGGTGCAGAGGCTGGTTCTACGCTGGGCACTGTGACCAGTCTGGCCATCAACGCCGATTCTCCCAAGGCAGAGGCCGCTGCCGACTTCATCAACTGGTGTGTCTCCGAGGAGGGCGCACAGGCCATTGCCAAGACCGGCACCTTCCCGGCTTGCGGCTCCGCTGCTACCGCCGAGATCATCAAGTCCACCGAGGGCTTCCCCGAGGACAGCAATTCTGTGGATGCACTGACCACCAGCAATGTCTATCTGGAAATGCCCTACACCCAGTACGCCTCTGATATCGAGACCATCCTGAACGCCGAGCACGATGCCATTATGACCATGAGCGAGACCGTGGACGAGGGCATCCAGAACATGAACGATCAGGTTCCCGCAGTTCTCGGCTGATAAAGCGTTCTCCGCAATACGTTGCGGTTCTCCTTCTTCATCATTTTCAATCCCCATTCATTTTCCGATGAACGAGCATCGGAAAAAAGCCCTGTCTGAGCGGGGCGGGTATGCGCAGCGCCCGCTCCGCTCGTTTTTTGGAAAAGCTGTTATACTTCCGGGAAAGGAGGCTCTTTTATGGCGAGTGCTGCTGTCCAGAATAAAACTCCCCGTAAAGTGCTAAAAAAATCGACCCGCGATTCTCTGATCGCGTATTCCTTCATTGCGCCAAACTTCATCGGCTTCTGCGTGTTCACGCTGGTGCCCATGGTGTTTGCCATTGCGCTGGCCTTCTGCGCATGGGACGGCCGCCACGCCATTGAATTTGTCGGCCTGAAAAACTTTGTAAAGCTCTTCACCACCGATAAAATTTTTCAGGCGGCTTTGAAAAACACCATCGTCTATGTCATCGGCACGGTGCCGCTGACGCTGGCCTGCTCGCTGGCTATGGCGGTGTTGTTGAACCAGAACGTGAAGCTGCGCAACTTCTTCCGCACGGTGGCGTTCTTCCCCTATGTTGCCTCGCTGGTGGCGGTGGCAGCGGTGTGGAACATGATCTTCAACCCCTCCATGGGCCCCATCAACATGATCCTGAACCAGTTCTTTGGCGTGGCGGTGGAAAACCTGCCCCGCTGGGCTGCCGGTAAGGACACCGCTATGATCACGGTCATCCTGTTCAGTGTGTGGAAGAACATGGGCTACTACATGGTCATCTATCTGGCAGGCCTGCAGGGCTGCAACCCGGACCTGAACGAAGCCGCCGAGCTGGACGGTGCAAACCGCTGGCAGCAGTTCTGGCACATCACCCTGCCGCAGCTGCGCCCCACCACCTTCTTTGTGGTCATTATGCTCACCATCTCCGGCTTCAAGGTCTACGACCAGATGTACATGATCACGCAGGGCGGCCCCGGTACTGCTACCATGACGCTGGTGTACTACATCTATAATGTGGCCTTCGTCAATACTCCGAAATACGGCTACGCAAGCGCAATTTCCATGGTGCTGTTCGTACTGGTGCTGATCGTTACCATCATCCAGTTCCGCGGCTCCAAGGGCGAGAACTGAGAAAGGAGGAAGAACTATGTCTGCTGCTATTATCAAGACCGAAGCCTCTCAGAAGCGCCGCAATTTCATCTCCAAGTTCCTGATCTATTTCTTCCTCATCGTCATCACAGCCTGCATGCTGCTGCCCTTTTTGTGGATGCTGTCCTCCTCCTTTAAGCTGAATAAGGACGTGTTCGGCTTCCCCATCCAGTGGATCCCCAAAAATCCCCGCTGGCAGAACTATGTGGACATCTGGACCCAGATCCCGCTGCTGACCTTTGTGAAAAACACGGTCAAGATCACCGTGGTGGTCACCCTGTTGCAGCTGTTCACCTCCTCCTTTGCGGCCTACGCCTTTGCCAAGATGCAGTTCAAGGGCAAAAACGCGCTCTTCCTCGGCTACATTGCCACCATTGCAGTGCCTTGGCAGGCCTACATGGTGCCCCAGTTCATGATGATGAGCTCGTGGCATTTGAACAACACCCATCTGGCCATTATGTGCCTGCAGGCCTTCAGCGCCTTCGGCGTGTTCCTGATGAAGCAGTTCTACGAGGGCGTGCCTACCGAGCTGTGTGAGGCTGCCCGCATTGATGGCCTGAGCGAGTACGGCATCTGGTGGCACATCATGCTGCCGCTCAGCCTGCCCGCCCTGTCTACCCTGACCATCTTCACCTTCGTGAACACCTGGAACGACTTCCTTGGCCCCCTGATCTACCTGACCAAGACCGAACTCAAGACCATCCAGATCGGTCTGCGTATGTTCATCACCCAGTATTCCGCAGAGTACGGCCTGATCATGGCGGCCTCTGTGGTAGCACTGATCCCGGTGCTGATCGTGTTCCTCTCCCTGCAGAAGTACTTCGTGCAGGGTGTGGCATCCACCGGCATCAAGGGCTAAACAAATCACCCGTAAGCGGGGCGTGGGCAGTACCCGCGCCCCGCATTTTTTGCAGAAATAGAGGGAAAGCGTTATGTTATATCCTGAACAGAATGAAGCGCGCTTGAAGCTGAGCCTTGACGGCACATGGGCGTTTGCGCTGGGCAGCTGCGTGGAAGATCAGTTCGATCCCGCAAAGCCCCTGCCGGATGCCCAGCCCATCGCCGTGCCCGCCAGCTACAACGACCAGAACGACCAGACCACCGCCCTGCGCCGCCACTACGGCTGGGCATGGTATCAGCGCAAGGTCACGCTGCCCACTTTCTGCGCTGGGCAGCGGGTGGTGCTGCGGTTCGGCTCGGTGACCCACACCGCAAAGGTCTGGCTGAACGGCCAGCTTATTGCGCAGCACAAGGGCGGCTTTACTCCCTTTGAAGCAGACGTCACCGCCCTGCTGCACCCCGGCGAGACGGTGCTGCTGACCGTCGCCTGCGACAACCGGGTAAACCACAGCACCCTGCCTGTGGGCAACGAGGATGGACAACTGGCCTTTTTTGGCTCGGACAACGCGGGCATCCCCAGCGTGGAAGCCGCCAAGCGCGCCGCCGCACCCCAGAACCGCCCGAACTTTGACTTTTTCAACTATGCGGGCATCCACCGCCCGGTGTGGCTCTATACCACCCCCAAAGAGTATATCGAGGATGTGACCGTGGTGCCCGCCGTGGACGGCACGGTGCAGTACGCGGTCAAAACCACCGGCAGCGCGCCTGTCCATGTCACGGTGCTGGACGCTGACGGCAACGCCGTTGCAAGCGCCGAAGGTGCAGAAGGCACGATCACCATCCCGGAGGTGCATCTCTGGGAGCCCAGACCCGGCACGCCCTACCTGTACACCCTGCACATCACCTGCGGGGCGGATGTCTACGATCAGACCTTTGGCGTGCGCAGCATTGAGGTGCGGGGCACACAGGTGCTTTTGAACGGAAAGCCGCTTTACTTCAAGGGCTTTTGCAAGCACGAGGACTTTACCGCCCATGGACGCGGCTTTGATCCGGTACTGAACGTGAAGGACGTGAACCTGATCCACTGGGCAAACGCCAATGCCGTGCGCACCAGCCACTACCCCTACGCCGAGGAATTCTACGACCTGTGCGACCGGGAGGGCATTCTGGTGATGGACGAGACCCCGGCGGTGGGCATCGGCGGCGGGGCGGCGGTGAATCCTTACAAGGAATATCCCCTTGCGGAGCATCACCGGCAGGTGCTTGCCGAGATGATCCATCGGGACAAAAACCACCCCTGCGTGGTGCTGTGGAGCCTTGGCAACGAGCCGGATCTGGAGCACTTCCCGCAGGATGCCTACGATTACTGGCACCCGCTGTATGAGCTGGCGCATCAGCTGGACCCGCAGAACCGCCCGGTCACCCTCGTCTGCTGCCAGAACGACTATACGAAAGATATCACCACCCGCACCATGGATATCGTCTGCATCAACCGCTACTACGGCTGGTACAACCTTTCCGGCGACATGGACGCTGCCTGCTACGGTTTGAATCAGGAGTTGGATTTCTGGGCAGAGCAGCACAAGCCCGTGATGATGAGCGAGTACGGTGCAGACACTGTGGCAGGTCTGCACACCGCCGGAGCCGAGATGTTCAGCGAGGAGTTTCAGGTGGAATTTTACCGCCGTCTGGATGCAGAGTTTGACAAGCGCCCGTGGTTTGTGGGAGAATTTGTCTGGAACTTTGCAGATTACGACACCGTGCAGGGCCCCATGCGGGTGGACGGCAACAAAAAGGGGCTGTTCACCCGGGACCGCCGCCCCAAGCTGGGTATGCACTTTCTGCGCCAGCGCTGGCACGATATCCCAAACTTTGGATTTAAGGAGTAATCAAGATGAAAACCTACCAGAATCATGCCATGACCGACGCCGAGGCACGGCAGGCACTGGCCGATGCCTGCAAACAGGTGGAGACCAATCTGCCCCTTTACACCTACCAGTGCCAGAACCATTCCAGCGTTGGCAATATCTACCCCGGCTGCGCCAATAACCAGTGGACCTGCGGCTTCTGGCCGGGGGAGATCTGGCTGGCCTACGAAGCCACCGGGGAGGAAAAATTCAAGACCGCCGCCCTCATTCAGGTGGACAGCTTTGCGGACCGCATTGCCCGCAAGGTGGAAGTGGATCACCACGATATGGGTTTTTTGTACAGCCCCACCTGCGTGGCAGCATGGAAGCTGGTGGGCAGCGAAAAGGGCAAAAACGCCGCCATTGCCGCCGCCGACCAGCTGCTGACCCGCTACCAGCCCAGCGGCCGCTTCTTGCAGGCATGGGGCACTATGGACGACCCCGGCAACTACCGCTATATCATCGACTGTATGCTCAACGTGCCGCTGCTGTACTGGGCGGCGCAGGTGACCGGCAAGGACCACTACCGCGAGATCGCCGCTGCCCACACCGCCACCACGCTGGCAAACTCCTTCCGGCCGGACGGCAGCACCTACCACACCTTCTTTATGAACCCGGACGGCACCCCCAAGGGCGGCCGCACCTGTCAGGGCTATAAGGACGACAGCTTCTGGGCGCGGGGACAGGCGTGGGGCGTGTACGGCAGCGCCATTGGCTACACCTACACCCACGATGAAAAGTTTTTGGATGTGTTCCGCAAGGCGCTGGCGTTCTACCTCTCCCGCCTGCCGGAGGATATGATCCCCTGCTGGGATATGCTTTTTGCCCCGGAAAGCGGCGAACCCCGGGATTCCTCCTCCGCTGCCATCGTGGCCTGCGGCCTGCTGGAAGCGGCAAAATATGTGGACGAAGCAGAAGCCGCCCAGTGGCGCACGCTGGCACGGCAGATGCTGGCCAGCCTTGCCGCAAACTACGCGGTAAAGCCCGGCACCCTCGGCTCCGGCCAGCTGCTGCACGGCACTTACAGCAAAAAGAGCCCCTACAACACCTGCACCCCGGAGGGCGTGGATGAATGCACGAGCTGGGGCGATTATTTCTACATGGAGGCGCTGACCCGCCTGACCAAAGACTGGGAGATGTATTGGTGATGAACTTGCAGACCAAAGCGGATTTTACCGCACTGATGCACAAATTTCTCGACCCGCTCAAGCCCTGTTATTCCGCAGGCTGCGCCCGGCTGCATCTGGGCGAGACGGGCGTGACCTACAACCAGAATGCCATTGAGCTGGAAGCCTTCAGCCGCCCGCTGTGGGCGCTGGTGCCCTTCTGGGTGGGCGGCGGTTCCGACCCGGAATTTGAAAAAATCTACCGCAAGGGACTTGCCGCCGGCACCGACCCGGAAAACCCCGAATACTGGGGCACCACCGGGGAGTATGACCAGTGTTATGTGGAGATGGCGGCCATTGCCTGCGGCATCCTGACTGCACCGGAAAAGCTGTGGACCCCGCTTTCTGGCACCGAAAAACAGAACCTTGCTGCATGGCTGGGGCAGATCAATGCCCACACCATCCCGGATTGCAACTGGCAGTTTTTCCGCATCCTTGTAAATCTTGCCCTGAGAAGCGTGGGGATGCCTTACAGCCCGGAACTGCTGGAGGACGGCCTTTGCAAGATCGACAGCTATTACAGCGGCGACGGCTGGTCCACCGATGGCGCCTCCGTGCAAAAGGATTACTACATCCCGTGGGCCATCCAGTATTACGGGCTGCTCTACTCTAAATTTGCCGCAGACATCGACCCCCGGCGTGCTGCACTCTACCGCCAGCGCGCCCAGCTGTTCGCGCAGCAGTTCGTCTATTGGTTCGATGCCAACGGCGCAGCCCTGCCCTTTGGCCGCAGCCTGACCTACCGCTTTGCCCAGAACAGCTTCTGGGCGGCCTGCATCTGGGCAGGGCTGGAACCGCTGCCCCTGCCGGTGATGAAAGGGCTCATCGTCCGCAACTTCAACTGGTGGCTGGGGCAGAAAATGTTCGACCGGGATGGCATCCTGACCATCGGCTACTGCTACCCGCAGATGTACATGGCCGAGCGGTACAACGCCCCCGGCAGCCCCTACTGGGGCATGAAGAGCTTTTTGCTGCTTGCTTTGCCGGACGACCACCCCTTCTGGTCAGCCGAAGCCGCGCCCATGCCCGCATTGGAGCGGCTCAAGCCCATGCCCTACGCCAATATGCTGGTGCAGCGCCGGGCGGGGCGGGTAACGGCATACGCCGCCGGTGTCAACGAGGGCCACGGCCACGGACAGTTCCCGGAAAAGTACGCAAAATTTGCCTACGATACCCGCTTTGGCTTCTGCGCCTCCCGCAGCCGGGAGGTGCTCAATCAGGCCGCGCCGGACAGTATGCTGGCCTTTGTCATGGACGATAACGTGTTTGTGCGCAAGGTGAGCAAAACGTGGAAAATTGAAGCCGGGGCTGTGACCGCGCAGTGGTCGCCCTTCCCCGGCATTGAGGTCACCACCACCATCACCCCCACTGCCACCGGCCACCGCCGCCATCACGAGATTGACAGCAGTTTCGACTGCGAAGCCTACGACTGCGGTTTTGCCGTGCCCAATTTTGCACCGGGCTATGCCGAAAGTGTGGAAAATGATACCGCCGAAGCCCATTGCGACACTCTGCGCTGCACCGTGCGCGGCAGGGGAGAGGCAGTGGTCATCGGCTGCGACCCCAACACCAGCCTGTATTTCCCCAACGTCCATCTGCCCGCTGTGAAGTACCACATCCCCAAGGGGCACACAGAACTGGACACCGAGGTCTTTGACGAAGCAGACTGATGCCGCTTCTTTCCAGAAAAACAGTCGTTTTGTGCGGCTGTTTTTCTTATATTCTGTGCTATAATGAGAGCAGAAAATGCTGCGAGGTGACATTTATGCCTTTAAATAATCCTATCACATCGGCGCTTCTGGCCGACCCGGAAATTTTCCAGCAGAACCGTTTGCCCTTCCACGCTCATTTTGCAGACCAGACAAGCCCGGAAATGCCGCTGGCCGTCAGCTTGGATGGCGAATGGGCTTTCCACTATGCGGAAAACCTGACTGCGCCTTTCTCAGACTGGGACACCCTGACCGTGCCCGGCTTCATCCAAATGCAGAGCCTGCAAAAGCCCGGCCAGCCCTACGGCACGCCCCATTACGTCAACACCCAGTACCCGTGGGACGGCCATGAAAAGCTGCACCCCGGTCAGATTCCGCAGGATTATAACCCCATCGGGGAATACCAGCGCAGTTTCACCCTGCCGGAAAGCTGGGCAAGCTGCTATCTGCGCCTGAACGGCGCGGACAGCGCTGCCGCCGTCTGGTGCAATGACGTTTACATCGGCTACACCGAGGATACCTTCACTCCCGCTGAATTTGACATGACCGCCGCCGTCCACCCCGGCGAAAATACCCTGACGGTACAGGTGTACCGTTTCTCCTCCGGCAGCTGGCTGGAGGATCAGGATTTCTGGCGCATGAGCGGCTTGTTCCGCTCTGTGGAGCTGTTCACAAAGCCGGAAATTCACCTCGAGGATGTCTTTGTGAAGCAGGATTTTGCCCCGGACTTTTCCAGTGCCACTGTCACCTTTGATTGCAAGGTCAGCGGCGCGGGCACCATCTCGGTGGTGTTTGATGGCGAGGAGCAGTCTGCTGAGGTGGGCGAACCTGCCGAATACGACAGCGGTGTGGTGTTCGGCAAGGGCGAGGCCGACCCGGACGTGGAAGAGGACGTGCAGGATGTCTCCTTCACCTTTACGGTGGAGCATCCCACCCTGTGGAGCGCCGAGCAGCCGAACCTGTACGAAGCAGAAATTGCCCTGCTGAACGAGGGTGCTCTCGTGGAGCGCACCGGATTGAAAGTCGGCTTGCGTAAGTTTGAGCTGAAAGAACGCCAGATGCTTTTGAACGGCAAGCGTATCGTGTTCAAGGGTGTCAACCGCCACGAGTGGAGCTGCCGCACCGGCCGCACCGTCAGCCGGGAAGAGATGCTGTGGGATGTAAAGAACCTGAAGGCCCACAACGTCAACGCCGTGCGCACCAGCCACTACCCCAACGACCCCTATTTCCTGTCCCTCTGCGATGAATACGGCCTGTATGTCATCGGGGAGACCAATCTGGAGACCCACGGCACATGGCAGAAGCTGGGTGCGGACGGCTCGGACGAGTGGACGCTGCCCGGTGCCCGCCCGGAGTGGCGGGAAAATGTGCTTGCCCGCGCCGAAGCCATGCTGGAACGGGACAAAAACCACCCGGCCATCCTCATTTGGTCTTGCGGCAACGAGAGCCACGGCGGCAAGACCCTGTGGGAGATGAGCGAGTATTTCCGCAACACCGACCCCAGCCGCCTTGTGCACTACGAGGGCATTTTCTGGAACCGGGAGTACCCCGCCACCTCCGATATGGAAAGCCAGATGTACACCCCGGTGGCAGACATCAAAAAGTTTCTGGCAGAGCACCCGGAAAAGCCCTTTATCATGTGCGAGTACAGCCACGCCATGGGTAACAGCTGCGGCGGCATCACCGACTACACCGAGTATGCCTACGAAGAGCCCCTGTATCAGGGCGGGTTTATCTGGGAGTACATGGACCACGGCATTGCAGTGACAAGCCCGGACGGCAAGCCCGGCTTTGCCTATGGCGGCGACTTCGGCGACCGCCCCACCGACCGGGAATTCTGCGTGGACGGCCTTGTGCTGCCCGACCGCCGTAACACCCCCAAAATGGACGCCGTCAAGGCGGCCTACGCACCGCTGAAGATCACCCTGACCGACACGGAAGCCGTGATTGAAAACCGGAATCTCTTTACCGACCTGAACGCCTACGACCTTGTGTTTGCGTCCTCGGTCAACGGCAAGCCGGAGCGCCGGGCGGTGCTGCGGGCAGACTGCAAGCCGGGCGGGACGGAGCACATCCCGTTTCCCTTTGCCTTACCGGAGGCTGGGCTTGCCTGCATGACCGTTACCGCCATCCAGCGGGCTGCACTGCCCGGCATCCCGGCGGGCTATGAAGCCGCTTTGGGGCAGGTATGGCACAACTACGCCGTCGCCCGGCTGACCCTGCCCGCCCCGCAGCTGGTGGAGATGGACTGCAACGTCGGCGTAAAGGGCGAGGGCTTCGAGTACATCTTTGGCCGAGGCAAGGGGCTGGTGTCCATCCGCTATAACGGCGTGCAGCTGCTGGACGATACCGTGCGCCCCAATTTCTGGCGTGCGCCCACCAACAACGACGAGGGCTGTGCAGAGCCGTTTACATTTGCCTTCTGGAAAACCGCCGGTCTCTACGCCCGCTGCGATAACCTGACCGCTGAAACAAAGGGCGATTTCGTCATCGCCCGCGCAAACTACACCCTGCCAGATGGGCAGACGCTGCCCATTGATTTTGCCATTGACGGCGCAGGCCGCTGTGATATCACCATGACATGGCAGGGCACGCGCACTGAGCTGCCGGAGTTCGGTCTGCTCTTCCCGCTGCGTCGGGAGCTGACGGAAGTCTCCTATCTGGGTCTTGGCCCCCGGGAGACCACCGCCGACCGCACTGCAGGCGGCAAGATGGGTGCGTGGAACTACAACGTCCGGCAGGATTTTGCCCAGAACACCCCGGTCTACCCGCAGGAGTGCGGCAGCCGCACCGGCGTGTACAGTGCAACTGTCACCGGCAGCGGATTGAATATAGGCATCGGCTTTGCAGGGGACGGCATGACCTTCTCGGCGCTGCCCTACACGCCCCATGAACTGGAAAACGCCCGCCACCTTTACGAGCTGCCCCGGGACGACAATAAGACGGTCGTCCGCTGCGCTGCTTTCCAGCGCGGCGTGGGCGGCGACAACAGCTGGGGCGCAAAGCCCCATGCAGACGCCTGCTTTGCGGTGGAGAAGGGAACCTCGTTCCGTTTTACGATTCAAAAATAAAAATTTACTTGGCTAAAGTGGTGGGTATCATCGTGATACCCACCACTTTGGTCTTGAGTAGCTTAAGCGAGCGACAACCACCAGCTCCGCTGGTGGAGTAGAAAATGCTTTAGCTATAAGATTCGAGCAAAGCGAGATGACAAAGAAATTGTTATCTTAGAAGATGCACTTTGCAACATAGCTCGTTAGAGCGGTAGGGCAGGTAATGCAGATGAAAGACGCTTGCTCGAGGCCCCTTGAGGGGCTTTGCCAGTAGGATGCCCTTCTAGGGCTTACTCAAGCCACCGGCTTAGCCGGTGGTTTTGACTATTGCGAAACCGTAACAAGACAAAAATCAGCGCAATATTCAAATAGTATATTTGCGATATGCAATCCAACGTTGTAGCTGCTGCATTAAAAAGTTGAATTTTTATGGTTTATGGAGAAATAAGGAATTGTGTCAAAATGACACAATTGCTCCGGGCACCTTCATAGAACCATGGAATGTGAATATTTTGCTTTCATAGGAGTTCATGTTTTTTACTGAATCTCGTGAAAAGCGTATAAAAAGCTTGCAATCATCTGTAAAATGTGGTATATCCATTATACGAAACATTGCTTTAAAAGAACACTCCACCGTTCAATGATGTGTAAAGTGAGGTGCCTGCCATGACCGCCGTGATCTATGCCCGCTATTCATCGGATAACCAGCGCGAAGAATCCATTGAAGGCCAGATTCGTGAATGCACTGCCTATGCGGAAAAGAACGGCATCACCATCGTCAAGCACTACATTGACCGTGCTATCTCTGCCAAGACGGACAACCGCCCGGAGTTTCAGCAGATGATTAAGGACAGTGACAAGAAGCTGTTTGACATCGTGCTGGTCTGGAAGTTGGATCGTTTTGCCCGGAACCGCTACGACAGTGCCCGGTACAAGACCCAGCTGAAGAAGAACGGTGTCAAGCTCATGTCTGCCACCGAGATCATCTCCGAGGGACCGGAGGGCATCATTCTGGAATCGGTGCTGGAAGGTTATGCCGAGTATTATTCCGCTGACCTGTCTGAAAAGGTCATTCGTGGCATGACCGAAAACGCACTGAAGGGAAAGTTCACTGGCGGTGCCATTCCCTTTGGCTACATCATCAACGCAGACCACCGCTTTGAAATCGACCCGTTGACTGCTCCCTTTGTGGCAGAAACCTTCCAGCGGTACAACGATGGCCAGACCATGCGGGAAATTCGGGATTGGCTGAACGAAAAGGGCGTCAAGAACCAGCGTGGCGGGCTGATGACCTTCAACACCATTCAGCATATGCTGAACAATCGCCGCTACATCGGGGAGCTGAAATATCGTGATGTTTTGATTCCCGATGCGATTCCCTCCATTGTGTCCGCAGAGCTTTTCAACGATGTGCAGGAGAAGATCGCAAAAAACAAGAAAGCCCCTGCCCGTAGAAAGGCAGAGGACGATTATCTGCTCACCACCAAGCTGTTCTGCGGCTACTGTGGGGCGTTGATGTTTGGCGAGAGCGGCACAAGCCGGACGGGTGAAGTTCACCGCTACTATAAATGTGCTACTGCCAAAAAGCACAAGGGCTGCAAGAAAAAGACCGTCCGCAAACAGTGGCTGGAAGATTTGGTAGTCAACCAGACCATGCAGCTTGTGAAAGACGATGCCGCTATGGAATCCATCATCGCCAAGGTGATGGAACTGCAAAATAAGGAGAACACCAACATTCCACTCTATGAGAAGCAGCTTCGGGATGCGGAATCTGGTATCCAGAATATGCTGAACGCGATACAGGCTGGAATTCTGACCAGTTCCACCAAGGAGCGGCTGGAGCAGCTGGAAGAAACCAAGCGTGAGCTTGAAGCCCGCATTGCGGAAGAAGAGCTGGCGAAGCCGAAAGTGACCGAAGAATTCATTCGGTTCTGGCTGCTGCGGTTTCGCAAGCTGGACATGAGCCTGAAAGACCAGCGGCAGGCGCTGGTGGATACGTTTATCAATGCGATTTATCTGTATGATGATAAGGTTTTGATAACTTTTAATTATAAAGAAGGAACACAGACCGTCACCTTTGGAGAAGCGACAGAAGTTGCATCCGAGGGAAATGGTTCGGATTTGGATTGCTTTACTGCACCAAGAAAAACCAGTACACAATGTGTACTGGTTTTTCTTTTTCGGTGCGGAAAAGGACTTGAACAGGGCGGCGGCGCGCAGCGCCGTAAGCAATCAGCCCGGTGGGCTGTTGCTTAGCCCGCGGTTCCCAACCCGTAGGAATGTCTACCGGGAGGCAGACTGTCCACTGTCTTTTTTGTTTTACATGGCAGTTTCCCTTTAGCAGTAACTGCGGATAAGAGGACTTGAACAGCAACGACGACGACCGCAGCCAGCGGCTGAAACAGGGAGGAGTTGTTGGGGCCGCGTTCTGATTTTTCAAAGCCCTGCCAAGGGGCTGCAGAAAAATCAGCAAACGCAACCCGTAAGGCCCTGACCGCCAGATTCCGCCGCGGTTCCCAACCCGTAGGAATGGGAGGCTACCGCTTATTTTGCTTCACCCAATAATTCCCCTTTCGTAGTAACAGCGGGTAACATGGACACCGGCTGCGTGGAGCTTCTGCTCCGGAATGGGAGAAAAATTTCCATTGACTATACCGGGGTCGAGGATGCACTGGACGTGACCATGGCGCAGAGGTCAGAGTTGAATTATCTCATCTATAATGACCCGCTGGGCTATGCCGATTTGATTCTGAACGGCGACCCAGAGGAATATTTGAAAACCGTAACCGGGAGCCATGGGTTAGAAGATTAAAAATCACGAAAAGCTGGCGATGAAGGAGGCTGTCAAGGACGGCGTGGAGTTGATTGGCTATACCATGTGGGGCTTTATCAATCTGGTCTCCTGCGGCAGCATGGAAATGTCCAAGCGGTATGGCGTGATCTATGTGGATCAGGATGATGCCGGTCACGGCACACTGGCTCGCAGTAGAAAAGACAGTTTTTACTGGTATCAGAAGTGTATCGCCACCAATGGTGAAGACTTAGAAGGCTAAATGAAGGCCGGAACCGCGGGCAGGAAACTGTCTGCGGTTTTCGGCGTGTTCAGGGAGGGAAAGTTTTTATGAACGAACAGACAAAAGCGCAGGTGGAAGCTTATGCAGAAGAATGCCGCACCGAACAGCTGGAACTGCTGCGCACACTGGGAAAGATGCCTGCGCCGACCCGAAAGGAGGATTTTCGGGCAGCATTCTGCCGGGATTGGCTCCGGGCACAAGGGGCAGAAAATGTCCGCATCGACAGCGCTAAAAATGTGATCTGCAAACTGGGGCCGGACACTGAGGAACTGGTCGTTTTTGCCGCCCACACGGATATTGTGTTCCCAGATGTAGAAAATCTTCCCCTGCGGGAAGAGGGCGGTAAGCTATTTGCGCCGGGCATCGGCGATGATACTGCCAACCTCGTCAACTTGCTGATGGCTGCAAAATATCTGATCCAGAAACAAACCGCGCTGGAATATGGTGTGCTGGTGGTGGCGAATGCCTGCGAAGAAGGTCTGGGCAATCTGGACGGTACGAAGGCGTTGTTTGCCAAGTACGGCACCCGTATTCAGGGGTTCTATTCTTTTGATATCTATATGCCGCTTTGCTGCAGCAGTGCCGTGGGTTCTTATCGGTATAAGATCACCTGTAAAACGCCCGGTGGTCACTCCTATGCAAATTTTGGCGACCCCAGTGCCATTCAACTGCTGTGTGGACTCGTGAATGAACTGTACCAGATCCAACCGCCGGTACGCTCCCGCACCACCTATAATGTAGGGCGTATCGAGGGTGGCACAACGGTCAACTCCATTGCACAGCAGGCATCCATGCTGTACGAGTTCCGTTCCACTGCACAGGATTGTCTGGAAGAGATGGAAGAAAAATTCCGTCGTGCTGTGGCGCACTGGAATGGCAGAGGTGGCGATTTTGAGGTGGAGCTGCTGGGCATCCGTCCCGGCAACGGCCCTGTTGACCAGAAAAAACTCGGTCAATTCACGGAAAAAAGTAAAGAGATTGTTCGCACCTTCACAGGCCGTGAACCGGACGAAACGCCCAACTCCACGGACAGCAACATCCCGCTGTCGCTGGGTATCCCGGCCAATACCATTGGTACGATAGATGGCGGATCGGCGCATACCCGGCAGGAGTGGGTGGACATTGCCAGCTTGCCCACAGGATTGAAAATCGTTCTCGGGCTGATGCTGGAGTATCAGAAAAACAATTGCTTTTGAAATAAGCATGGGGTGTTCTGGCGGCAGTAGGGGGCTGTTGCAAAATAGCTCCAACAAAAAATGAGATAGACTTCCCCGAAAGGGGTTACCTATCTCATTTTTTGTTGTAAGCTGAGGTTGTGAAAAAACAGATACAACAGAAACAGTATTCCCGGCAAAAATAAACTGCCAAACAAAAAGCCCCCGCATTATGATGCCAAGCAGGATCGTAATGCGGAGGCCGCTGTTCTTTCAGAACAGCACAAAGGAGAAATTATGAAAATGCAGTAAAGGTTATCCCATGGTCACCTGCACCTCTACCACAGCGCCTTCTGGTGCCAGCGGCAGCAGGCTGCCCTCAATGGGCTTGCCATCCACAGCGACGCTCTTCACACCGTACTGGACTGCAGCGGTATTATCCACTGCAATGTGATAGGTTGCGCCCCGGTAGCGGCGGGTAACGGTGAAGCCGCCCAGCGTGTGTGGGATACAGGGGTCTACCTTCAGGCCGTCCAGCGTGGGCTGGATGCCAAGGATATACTGGCTCACATTGAAGAAGGTCCATGCGGCAGTGCCGGTCAGCCAGCTGTTCTTTGCTTCGCCAAAGGTGGGGGCATCCTTACCGGCCACCATCTGGCTGTAGACATAGGGTTCGGTGCGGTGGATCTCGGAAATACCCTCGATGTAGGCCGGGCATGTCTTGCGGTACACCTCAAAAGCCCGGTCGCCATGCCCCAGAACGGCTTCGGCACAGCTGATCCACGGATTGTTGTGGCAGAAGATACCGGCGTTCTCCTTGTATCCCGGAGGATAGCTGGAAATTTCGCCCAGATTGAGCTGATAACTGGTGTATGCAGGTTGGTGCAGAACCACACCGTACTTGGTATCCAGCCGTTCCTCTACGCTCTTCAATGCCTGCGCGGCCTGACCGGTCTCCTTGCCAATGCCAGCCATGACGCACATGCCCTGCGGCTCAATGAAGATCTGGCCCTCGGTGCACTCCTTGCTGCCAACAGGCTTTCCAAAAGCATCGTAGGCGCGGCGGAACCATGCGCCGTCCCAGCCAGAGGTCAGGGCCGCCTGTTCCACGCCGTCCACGGCCTTGCGGGCCGCAGCGGCTTCATCGGCAAGGTTCAGGTGGTCGCACAGTTCGGCGTACTCGTGGCCGTACTTGACGAACATGCCCGCAATGAACACGCTTTCGGCCACAGGGCCTTCGCTGGGACCGGTGATCTGGAAGCTCTCGCCCGGGTGCTCCGAGAAACAGTTCAGGTTCAGGCAGTCGTTCCAGTCGGCGCGGCCAATGAGCGGCAGGCCGTGGGGGCCAAGGTGGGTGACGGTAAAGTTGAAGCTGCGGCGCAGATGCTCCATCAGGCTCTGTGCCTTGCTGGCATCATTATCAAAGGGCACCTGCTCGTCCAGAATAGACCAGTCGCCGGTCTCGCGCAGATAGGCGGCAGTGCCGGCAATGAGCCACAGCGGGTCATCGTTGAAGCCGGTGCCGATATCGCGGTTGCCTTTCTTGGTCAGGGGCTGGTACTGGTGGTAGGCGCTGCCATCCTCAAACTGGGTGGCGGCGATATCCAGAATGCGCTCCCGTGCGCGGGACGGAATGATGTGTACAAAGCCCAGCAGATCCTGACAGCTGTCGCGGAAGCCCATGCCGCGGCCGGTCCCGCTTTCAAAGTAGCTGGCCGAGCGGCTCATATTGAAGGTGACCATACACTGATACTGGTGCCAGATGTTCACCATACGGTCCAGCTTTTCCTCGCCGGATTCCAGATGGTAGGTGGAGAGCAGAGCTTCCCAGTGGTCGGCCAGCGCCTTGCGGGCCGCGTCCACCTGTGCATCGGTGGCATAGCGTGCAATCATGGCATGGGCACGCTCCTTGTTGATGACACCGGGAGCCGTGAACTTTTCTTCCTGTGGGTTCTCGATGTAGCCCAGACCGAAGAGGATCTTCTTTTCCTCACCCGGTGCAAGGGTGACATGGATGTGCAGCGCGCCCACCGGTGCCCAGCCGTGGGCGATGCTGCCGGAGCAGTGCCCGGCGCGGACGGCCTGCGGGTCTGCAGGGCCGCCATACACACCGCAGAAGGCATCGCGGGTGGTATCAAAGCTGGTAACGGGCGTATTGCTCCAGAATACCGCATAGTGATTGCGGCGCTCACGGTATTCCGTCTTATGGTAGATGATGGCCGGCTCCACCTCCACCTCGCCGGTGGAGAAGTTGCGCTGGAAGTTGGAGCTGTCGTCAATGGCATCCCACAGGCAGAACTCCACATAGCTGAACACATCCAGCTCTTTTACGGCATCCGTCTTATTTTTCAAAGTCAGGCGGTCCAGCTCACAGGCATCGCCGGTGGGCACGAACAGCTCCTGCGCAGCGGAAACACCGTTCTTCTCACCCTCCAGAATGGTATAGCCCAGACCGTGGCGGCAGGCGTAGCTGTCCAGCTCTGTCTTGGTGGGCTGCCAGCCGGGGTTCCAGACGGTATCGCCATCCTTGATGTAAATGTGGTGGCCGTCCATATCCAGCGGGGAGCTGTTATAGCGGTAGCGGGTCAGGCGGCGCATCCGCGCATCGCGGTAAAAACTGTAGCCGCCCGCCGTATTTGAGACAAGACTGAAGAAGTCCTCGCTGCCAAGGTAGTTGATCCAGGGCAGAGGCGTGCGCGGGGTGGTGATGACATATTCTTTGCGTGCGTCATCAAAATGGCCGAATTTCATAAATGCTTCCTCCTTATCAGCTGCCGGCAGCCCCGGCGGCATCGCTTTTGCGAAAACGATTAAGGCAGACGATCAAAGCATTCTCTTTGCTTCTAGCATAGCCCAAGCAGGCCAAAAAAGCAAGAGGATTTTCTAAAAAAATTCTGAAAGTATCTTTCATAAATACGCATGTTTCCATGATTTTCAGAAAATTCATTTCAAGCACGCTTTTTGTGTTTCCTGTAAGCGAAAACGCTGAAACACAATTTATAGGTAATATTATATACGGCGAAAATCGTAACGAAACCGCAACGAAAATCTTTTGATTTTAACCGAAATGTAACGAAACCCATCCAAGATGCACAATTTCGGTTCTTCAGAAACGAACAAAACGCCAAAATTGAGCCAAAAGCAATGAAAGTTATTCTTTTGAGCTTGATTTTTCGTACAAAATACGCTATCATGAAATTGCGAAAACGATTAAGGACTTGACGGAGAACATCCCCCGTAAAACGTTCTTCGGAAGGAGGCAAACGAGCGATGCCGTCCCTGAAAGATCTGGCAAAGGAATGCGGCGTATCGGTGGCAACGGTCAGCAAGGCGCTGAACGACCAGCCGGATATCTCGCCTGCCACACGAGAACGGGTGCGGGCCGCAGCGCACCGTATGGGCTACCTGCCCAATGCTGCCGCCCGTTCCTTGAAAACAAACCGTACTTACAATCTGGGCGTTCTGTTCGTGGATGAACGGCAGAGCGGCCTGACCCACGAATACTTTTCCGCCGTGCTGGACAGCTTCAAGGTGGAAGCCGAGAAACACGGCTACGACATCACCTTTATCAACCACAATATCAGCGGCAAGAGCATGAGCTACCTTGAGCACTGCCGCTACCGCAATGTGGACGGTGTGGTGATCGCCTGCGTGAACTTCTACGAGCCGCAGGTGGTGGAGCTGGTGAACAGCGAGGTGCCGGTGGTCACGATCGATCATGTGTTCAATAATCGCATGGCGATCCTCTCGGATAACGTTTTCGGCCTGAAGGCACTGGTGCGGCAGGCATGGGCCTGCGGCCACCGCCGCATCGCCTTTATCCACGGCGAAAAAACCGCCGTTACCGAGAACCGCGTTGCAGGTTTCTATCAGGCCTGCGAAGAGCTTGGCCTGAAGATCCCGGAAGCTTATGTGCGGGAGGGCATCTACCATGATGCCGACCGCTGTGCCGCCGAGACCAAAGCGCTGCTGGAGCTTCCGCAGCCGCCTACCTGCATCATCTTCCCGGACGATTTCTCCGCGCTGGGCGGCTACAACGCCATCAGCGAAGCGGGCCTTTCGATCCCGGAGGATGTTTCGGTGATGGGCTACGACGGCATCTACCTCTCGCGGGTGGTCAAGCCTCAGCTGGTGACTTACCAGCAGAACACCACCGCGCTGGGGCGCACCGCTGCCGACAAGCTCATTGAGCTCATCGAGCATCCAAGAGTGACCCTGCCCGAACAGATCCGCGTTTCCGGCAAATTGCTGGACGGCGGGTCGGTCAGCATTCTTTAATATGTCTCTAAAGGCTCTTGCTACGGAACCTTTTATGAAGAAAACTTTTGCAAATAATGGAAAACCATGAAGGAGGTTTACCCTTATGAAAAAGATCTCTCGCCGTAATTTCCTGCTCGCTTCCGGTGCCGTGACCATTGGTGCAGCTCTGGCTGCCTGCGGCGGTTCTTCCGCTTCCACCAGCACCGCTTCTTCTGCTCCGGCTTCCTCTGCTGCTCCCGCAGCACAGGGCAAGGTGCTGAACATCTGGTGCTGGAATGATGAGTTCCAGAGCCGCTTCAACGACTACTATCCGGAAGTTTCCGAGATCGCAGCCGACAAGTCCACCACCACCCTGAAGGATGGCACCGTTGTGAAGTGGACCATCAATGCCAACGAGAACAACAACTATCAGAACAAGCTGGACGAAGCCCTGCTGAGTCAGGACAGCGCTGCTGATGACGACAAGATCGACATCTTCCTGATTGAGGCTGACTATGCTCTGAAGTATGTGGATTCCGATTACGTTCTGGATGTCAAGGCAGACATCGGCCTGACCGACGACGATCTGGCTGGCCAGTACCAGTACACCAAGGACATCGTTAGTGTGGACGGCAGCCAGCGCGGCACCACCTGGCAGGCAACTCCCGGTCTGTTTGCATACCGCCGCAGCATTGCCAAGGATGTTCTTGGCACCGATGATCCCGCCGAAGTGCAGACCTACCTGTCCGACTGGGATAAGTTCAATGATGTAGCTGCACAGGCAGCCGCCAAGGGCTACAAGATGCTGTCCGGCTTTGATGATGCATACCGCACCTTCTCCAACAACGTGGCAGCTCCGTGGGTCACCGGCACTACCGTTACCGTTGATGAGAACATTATGAAGTGGGTCGATCAGACCAAGGAGTACACCGATAAGGGCTATAACAACAAGTCCAGCCTGTGGGACAGCCAGTGGGCAGCCGATCAGGGTCCCACCGGTAAGGTGTTCGGCTTCTTCTACTCCACTTGGGGCATCAACTTCACCCTGCTGGGCAACTCGCTGGAGACTCCTGTCGCTGAGGGCGGCAAGGAAGAAGTTGGCAACGGTATCTACGGCGATTACGCTGTGTGCGAAGGCCCTCAGCCCTACTACTGGGGCGGCACCTGGATCTGCGGCGCAGCCGGCAGCGACAACATCGAGACCATTAAGGATGTTATGCAGAAGCTGACCTGCGATGAAGCCATCATGAAGCAGATCACCATGGATACGCAGGACTACACCAACAACGAGAAGGCTATGAACGAGATCGCAAACAGCGATTACAGCTCCGCTTTCCTGGGCGGCCAGAACCACATCGCTCTGTTTGCAGAGGCTGCAGCCAAGATCGATATGTCCAACGCCGGTCCGTACGATCAGGGCCTGAATGAGAGCTTCCAGAATGCATTCAAGGATTACTTTACCGGCAACGTGGACGAAGATACCGCAAAGGCAAACTTCGAGACCGCTATCAAGGAGAAGTATCCTGAGCTGACCGACGTGGTGTGGCCCGCATAATAGCAGCCGACCCTAAAACGGAAAAGTGAATACGCAGGGGCGGGCCGGACGCTGTTCCCGCCCGCCCCTGTTCTTTCCGCAAATTTATCAGGAGGCGATCCTATGGGAGAAAAGAAAAAGAAAGGGTCGATCAGCTACGCGAAATGGGGCTACATCTTCATTGCGCCGTTCTTCATCATCTTCGCGGTATTCCAGCTGATCCCTCTGGCATCCACCATTTACTACAGCTTTTTTGAATATTACCGCAGCGGCCTGAAGATCATTGGCCCGAACTTTGTGGGCCTGAAAAACTACATTACCCTGTTCGCCACCGATCTGCCCAAGTACTTTGGCAACACGCTGATCCTGTGGATCATCGGCTTTATCCCGCAGATCGCCATTTCCCTGTTGCTGGCAGCATGGTTCACCGATCTGCGCCTGAAGCTGAAGGGCCAGACCTTCTTCAAGACGGTCATCTACATGCCCAACCTGATCATGGCCTCCGCCTTTGCAATGCTGTTCTTCGCGCTGTTCTCGGACAACGGCCCGGTGAACGCCGTGCTGCTGAGCATGGGCTGGATCAAAGAACCCATCAGCTTTTTGAACACCGTGTGGGGCAACCGCGGGCTGATCGGCCTGATGAACTTCCTGATGTGGTTCGGCAACACCACCATCATGCTGATGGCTGCGATCATGGGCGTGGATCCCACCCTGTACGAAGCGGCTGAACTGGACGGCTGCACCCCGAACCAGATGTTCTGGAAGATCACCATTCCGCTGATCCGTCCCATCCTTGTTTACGTCATGATCACCTCCATGATCGGCGGCCTGCAGATGTTCGATGTGCCGCAGATTTTGACCAACGGCAAGGGCGGCCCGGACCGCACCTCCACCACCATGATCATGTACCTGAACAACCACCTGTTCAGCAAGAACTACGGCATGGCCGGTGCAGTCTCGGTGGTGCTGTTCCTCGTGTGCGCAGTGCTGTGCGTTGTGGTCTACTTCTCCCTTACCAAGGAGGATGACGGCCTGACCCGCGCCCAGCGCAAAGAACTGAACGCCGCCAAAAAGGCAGCAAAAGGAGGGAAATGATTATGGCACACACTCCTAGAAATCAATCGGAAAAAGCAACACTGGCTGCACGCCGCGCATGGTGTTATCTGGTGCTGGTGCTCATCAGCTTTTTGTGCCTGTTCTTCTTCTATGTGCTGGTGATCAACTCCACCCGCACCCACTTCGAGATCCAGAAAGGCTTCTCGCTGCTGCCGGGCAAATCGCTCATTACCAACTTCCAGAACGTGCTGGCCGATGCTAACATCCCTGTCATCACCGGCATCCGCAACAGCCTGATCGTCTCTGCCTGCTCGGCGGCGTTCAGCGTGTACTTCTCGGCCCTGACGGCCTACGGCATCTACGCCTATAACTTCAAATTCAAAAAGGCCGCGTTTGCCATTATCCTGCTGATCATGACCATGCCCACGCAGGTGTCGGCTCTGGGCTTTTTGCAGCTCATCACCAAGATGGGCCTGAAGAACAGCTTTATCCCGCTGATCCTGCCCAGCATTGCAGCGCCCACCGTGTTCTTCTTCATGAAGCAGTATCTGGACGCTTCCCTTCCCATGGAGATCGTAGAGGCTGCCCGCATCGACGGTGCAGGCGAGTTCTACACCTTCAACAAGATCGTGCTGCCCATTATGAAGCCCGCTCTGGCAGTGCAGGCCATTTTCTCCTTCGTGGCCAGCTGGAACAACTACTTCATTCCCGCTCTGGTGCTGGACAGCGCCGACAAAAAGACCCTGCCCATCCTGATTGCACAGCTGCGCAGTGCAGACTTCCTCAAGTTTGATATGGGCAAGGTTTACATGATGGTGGCTATCGCCATTCTGCCCGTCATCATCGTGTACCTGCTGCTTTCCAAGTTCATCGTCCGCGGTGTTGCTTTGGGCGGCGTGAAAGGCTGACGGCATTTTGCTGTGTTTAGGATATAAGGAATTTTTGGAAGAGATCAGGAGAAAAAACAAGGCATACACATTCTGTCGGAGGTTTTAAGGGGATAAGATTTACTCGCCGCGGACGGCTGCGAAACCTGCTTCCAGATCAGCAATGATATCGTCGATGTGCTCAGTGCCGATGGACAGGCGGATGGTGTTCTGATAGATCTGCTGCTCGGCCAGCTCTTCGTCGTTCAGCTGGCTGTGGGTGGTGGAAGCCGGGTGGATGACCAGACTCTTCACATCAGCAACGTTTGCCAGCAGGGAGAAGACCTTCAGGTTATCGATGAACTTGAATGCTTCCTCGCGGCCGCCTTTGATGTTGAAGGTGAAGATGGAAGCACCGCCGTTGGGGAAGTACTTCTCGTACAGGGCGTGATCCGGGTGATCCGGCAGGGAGGGGTGGTTGACCTTCTCCACCTGCGGGTGGTTTGCCAGAAACTCGACTACCTTCTTGGTGTTCTCCACATGGCGCTCGATGCGCAGGCTCAGGGTCTCGGTGCCCTGCAGCAGCAGGAAGGCGTTGAACGGCGAAATGGTGGCACCGGTATCACGCAGCAGGATCGCACGGATGTAGGTGACAAAAGCTGCGGGGCCTGCTGCATCGGCAAAGGAAACGCCGTGGTAGCTGGGGTTGGGGTCAGCAATGTTGCCGAACTTACCGCTTGCCTTCCAGTCGAACTTGCCGCTGTCCACAATGATGCCGCCCAGCGTGGTGCCGTGGCCGCCGATGAACTTGGTGGCGGAATGAACAACGATATCTGCGCCGTGCTCAATGGGACGGATCAGGTACGGGGTGCCGAAGGTGTTATCGATGACCAGCGGCAGGCCGTGCTTGTGCGCGATGGCTGCAATGGCATCGATATCGGGGATATCGCTGTTGGGGTTGCCCAGAGTTTCCAGATAGACGGCCTTGGTGTTGGGCTGGATGGCATTCTCCACCTCAGCCAGATCGTGTGCGTTCACAAAGGTGGTGGTGACGCCGAACTGGGTCAGGGTGTGCTCCAGCAGGTTGTAGCTGCCGCCGTAGATGGTCTTCTGAGCCACGATGTGGTCACCGGCCTGTGCCAGTGCTTCGATGGTGTAGGTGATGGCAGCGGCACCGGAGGCGGTTGCCAGAGCAGCCACGCCGCCCTCCAGCGCAGCGATGCGCTTCTCGAACACGTCCTGCGTGGAGTTGGTCAGGCGGCCGTAGATGTTGCCGGCATCTGCCAGACCAAAGCGATCTGCTGCGTGCTGGCTGTTGCGGAACACATAGGAAGTGGTCTGATAGATAGGCACTGCACGGGAATCGGTTGCGGGATCGGCCTGCTCCTGGCCAACGTGAAGCTGCAGGGTCTCAAATTTATAGTTAGACATAGTATTTTACCTCTCTATTTGTACTTTTAGTATAATTTCCTGATACAAAAAATCCCGATGCGTGATACATAAGCGCACCGGGCAAACACAATTCAAAGCTATTCTGTCAACGTCACATTCGGGTACACATTCGTGCACAGCAAGAGGGCATCGTACAGTTCACAGCCAGATGTTCTGCCCGGTCACCGCACATTCGCCCACAGCGGAAGTTTGCATGCAGCAGGTCGTTCCAAATCAGCTTCATATCCGTGCCCTCCTTTCCCGTAAAACTCTTTCCCACTCATCTACAAACCGGCACCTCTATCTGCTCTGTACCGGGAAGCAAAACCTTTGCTTTCTTTTTCCCACTAGGTTTGTGGATTTGTTGTTTGCATTATATTCCCTCTTACCTAGTTTGTCAATAGGTTAATTCCAGTTTTTTTCAAATTGAGTTTTCTGCACGATGCGCAGCCCGCATTTGCAGCATCCCGTTGTGCAGTTCCAACAGGAGTAACACTTCTGCTTCTTCGAAAATTTTTATTTTTCCATTGATAAAACCTTAAAATTTTATTGTTATACTAAAGCTGTTCCTTGCAAACGCCCTGCAAATCGTTTATTATGGTAGCGTTCTTTTTTATCATCAAAGGAGTTTTTTCGATGCTGCATCGTTTCTTTCATTTTTTTAAGCAGAGCCTGCTCGTTGTTCTTTGCATCCTGCTGCTTGGCGGGCTGCTGGCAGGCGGCTGGTTCTTTTATCAGGGCAGGCAGCTGTACCGCAGTGCCGCCAGCAGTTACCCAGTGGCTTCCATGTACGACACCATCTGTGCCCGCGGGAGCTATACTTCCTACGATGCGCTGCCGCAGATCTATATTAACGCAGTCATCTGCACCGAGGACGAGCATTTTATGACCCACAAGGGCATCGACCCGGGGGCCATTGCCCGCGCCCTGCTGGCCGACCTGCGCACCCACTCGCTGGCCGAGGGTGGCAGCACCCTGACCCAGCAACTTGCCAAGAACGAGCTGTTCACGCAGGACAAGCATCTGGCCCGCAAGGCTGCCGAGATGCTTGCTGCTTTTGATATTGAAAAGACCTACTCCAAGCAGCAGATCTTTGAGATGTACGCCAACACCATCTATTTTGGCAGCGGGTATTATGGCATTGCAGAAGCTGCCGAGGGCTACTTTGGCAAGGAACCGGCCCAGCTGACCGATGCCGAAGCGATCTATCTGGCGGGTATGCCCAACGCGCCTTCCACCTACGCCAGCAGCCCGGAGCTTGCCTTCAAGCGGATGCAGGTGGTGCTCAAGCGGATGGTCAAGTGCCGCGTGCTCACCCAGCAGCAGGCCGATGCCATTGCCGCAGATGCTGAAAACTTAACGGTTTAAACAAGACACCGCGCCCTGTCTGCTGCGGATCAGACAAGGCGCGGTGTTTTGTTTTGCGGTATTTGGTTTGGTAAAGGAGGAATCATGTTACCCGTTCAGGCGGTTGCGGCCCCGCCTGTCGGTAGCATTATCATACCAAAGAATTTCTGCGAAACCATGTTCTTTTTATGAAGATTTTGTAAACTCACTCCGGCGCTTTCATGCTTTCCACCATGCTGATATGCCGCACATGCCGCCGCATGGCAAAGCACACCACAAAGGTGAACAGCATCGTCAATGCCACTGCCAGCAGATAACTGCGGGGTGCAATGGTGCGGATGAACATGAGCTGATCCATTTCCACGGTCAGGACGATGAACCGGTGCAGCGGCACGCCCAGCAGCAGGCCCACGCCGGAGCCGATGAGGGACAAAAGCTCGATCTCGCGGAAGATATAGCGGTACACTTCTTTGTCATAGAAGCCCAGCACCTTGATGGTGGCAAGCTCCTTTTTGCGCTCGGCAAGGTTGACACTGATCAGGTTGTACAGCACCACCGCCGCCAGCGCCGCCGCGCACACGATGATCAGCACCACCACGTAGTTCAGACTGCCGATCAGGCTGCCGAACATGGAGGTGGTGTCCTCGGTGAAGCTGACGCTGCTGACGTAGTTGCAGCCCAGCAGCTTTGTGCGCAGAGCGTTGTACTCCGCCTCGGTGGTACAGCCGGTCAGGCCGTACACAGTATTCCACTCCGGTGTGCCGCCCAGCAGGCTCTCCAGCTGTGCACCGGACAGATACAGCCGGGTGAACATGTAGTTCTCGGTAATGCCGGTCAGCACCAGCGGCACGCGGCTCCCGTCTGCAGCCTCCACATAGAACGTATCGCCCACGCTCAGCTCCAGATTCAGGGCCGTTTTTTCGGTCAGGATCACGCTGTCCTCTTCAAAGGGAATGGGGTCGTGGCCCACCCGGGTGCGGAAGGTGAAGTATTCGGTCATCCGGGCATCGTCCTCCGCGCCTACGATGCTGACGTCGGCGCTCCCGCCCTCTTCATTATAAAGGGTGGTGGACTTTGTGTAGAACGCGCCCCAGCTGTGGACCGCACTGCTGCTGTCCAGCGTGTCGGCAAGGCCCTGCTCCATGGTCAGCGCCTTTTCATCGCTGAGCGAGATGGTGAGATCGTTGTGGGTCAGCTGCCCGGACTGCTTGTCCACGATGGGCAGGATGGAATCCTGAATGCCAAAACCGATCAGCAGCAGCGCCGTGCAGCCTGCCACGCCCAGCACTGTCATGAAGAAGCGCTTTTTGTAGCGGAACAGGTTGCGGGCTGTGGTCTTTTGGGAGAAGCTCATGTGCTGCCACAGCGGGGTGATGTACTCCAAAAAGATGCGCTTGCCTGCCACCGGGGCCCGGGGCAGCAGCAAAGCTGCAGTCTTTTCCTTCAGGCTGGCACGGCAGGCGTTCCATGTAGCAAAACCGATGACGGCCGCGCTGATGGCTACGCTGGCTGCCGCCATGCCGGGGTAAAAGTGCAGCGTAAAGGTGGACATGCTGAAGATCATCTGGTAAGCATACCAGATGATGAGTGGGAACACCACAAAACCGATGACCATGCCCACGATGCTGCCCAGCACGCTGGCGCTGAGGGCATAGAACAGATACTTGCCTGCGATCTTTGCGTTGGAGTAACCCAGAGCTTTCAGAGTACCCAGCTGCAGGCGGTTCTCGTCCACCATGCGGGTCATAGTAGTAGTGGCCACCAGCGCCGCCACCAGGAAGAAGAACACCGGGAACACCCGTGCAATGGCATCCATGCGGTCGGCATACTGCTCAAAGGTGACAAAGCTCATGGTGGAGCTGCGGTCCAGCACATACCACTCGCCGCTCTTGATCTGGCTCACCTGCTCCTCGGCGTCGTTCAGCTGGGCAAGGCCGTCGGCCAGCTGCTGTTCGGCATCGGCCTTTCGGCTCTCGTACTCCGCGCGGGAATCGGCCAGCTGCTGCACGCCGTCGTTGTACTGCTGCCAGCCTTCGTCCAGCCGGGTGCGAGCCGCATCAAACTGGGTGTAGGCTGTGGCCGTGCCGGTGGTCAGCTGCAGCTGCCCCTGCAGAAGCTTTACCTTCATCTGGCGCAGTGCTGCCTTTGCCTCAGTCACCAGCTGCTCGTTGGAAAGGCTGGACGAAGAGATCAGCCCCTGTGCATACATCTGGCGCTTGCCCGCGTCCAGCTGGGCCTGATAGCCGTTCAGCTGGCCGCTGATGTTGTCGTAAGCATCCTGCGCCTTCTGCAGGGCATCCCGCAGCTCGGTGTACTCTTCATCGGCAGGTTCCGCTTCGTCCAGCGCTTTCTGTGCGTTGTGCAGAGCCGTTTCGGCATAGCCCAGCAGCGGGTCGGCCACCTTTTTCAGGTTCACCAGCATCTCGATCTGTTGCAGCTGATCCTCAAATTCCAGCAGTTGTTCCTCGCCGCTCACCAGCTCGTCCGCACCGCCCTGCATGGTATCCGGCAGGGCCTTTTTGTTGGCGGCAAGCTCCGCTTCGCCCGCGTCCAGCTGGGCTTTGGCGCTGTCCAGCTGTGCCTGTGCATCGGCCAGCTGCTGCTCTGCCTCCGCAAACTGACGGTCTGCTTCGGCTTTTTTGTCGTTGTACTCGGCCCGGGCGTCGGCCAGCTCTGCACTGGCGTCCTCGATCAGCTCCGCCCGCCGGGCCGTGCACTGTGCGCCGCTGATGGCCTTTACCCTTGCGGCTGTGTCATCCACTGCTGCCTGATACGCGTCCGAGTAATTATCATACAGGCCGGCATTTTTCACTTTGAGATAGCACGCCGTATAATAATCCGTGGTCAGGCTGCCCTCCGGCAGGAACACAATATCATCCAGCTGGCCGTCACCGGCGGTGCTGCTCTCCTTGTCCGTGGAAAAATGCTGCGGGTCCTGCACGGTGCCCACTACCGTGAACTGCTTCCGGCTCACATGTTCGGTGTCCTCCGGCAGGGTGAGCACCGTGCCCGGTTCCACCGGGTCGCCGTAGCCCATCACATGCACCACGCACTCGTCCGGGGCCTCAGGCATCCGGCCCGACAGCAGCACCAGACGGTTCATATTTTCTGCCGTGTCGGCCCCGGGGTCGGCGGGCAGCTGCTGCAGGCGCACCACCGCCGTCTCGCTCTGGCCCTGCCACTGGGCCTCCACGTCCTGATATTTCACCGGCTGCACAGCCTCCACGCCGTCCACGGCGGCAATGGCGGCAATGTCCTCCTCCGAAAGGCCCAGCGTGGACAGCACCCGCAGGTCGAACACGTTCTGCTGCACGTAGTATTTCTGCCCGGCGATGCGCATGCTGGGCGCAAAACTCATCAGGCCGGTCAGCATCATCACGCCCAGCGCTACGATGCCGAACAGCGAGACCATGCGGCTCAGGTTGTCCTTCATTTCCCGCAGGATGTTTTTACGATAACTTTTCAGCACAGCTCTCACCACTCAATCTCCTGCACCGGCACAGGGTGCTCGTTGACCTGATTGGAGACGATCTTGCCGCTGCGCACCTGAATGATGCGGTCTGCCATCGCCGTCAGGGCGGTGTTGTGGGTAATAACGATCACCGTGCGGCCGGTGCGGCGGCAGGTATCCTGCAAAAGGGCCAGCACCTGCTTGCCGGTCTTGTAATCCAGTGCACCGGTGGGCTCGTCGCAGAGCAGAAGCTTGGGATTTTTGGCCAGTGCGCGGGCAATGGACACCCGCTGCTGCTCGCCGCCGGAAAGCTGGGCCGGGAAGTTGTTCAGCCGCTCTCCCAGACCCACACCGCGCAGGGTCTCTTTGGGGTCCAGCGGGTCGCGGCAGATCTCGCTGGCCAGCTCCACATTCTCCAGTGCGGTCAGGTTCTGCACAAGGTTGTAGAACTGGAACACAAAGCCCACATCGTACCGGCGGTAGGTGGTGAGCTCTCTGGCGGTAAAGTGGCTCACATTCTGGCCGTCCAGCCAGACGTTTCCATCGTCGCAGCTGTCCATGCCGCCAAGGATGTTCAGCAGGGTGGTCTTACCTGCGCCGGAAGGCCCCACGATGATGCAGAACTCGCCCTTATCCACATAGAAATTCAGGTGGTCTGCGGCGGCGATCTTCACACTGCCGGTCTGGTAGTATTTGCAAACGTCCTCAAACTCCACAAAATGCTCCATGGCGTTTTTTCCTTTCTATCGGGAATGCATACTGTTTCAATTTAACTATAACATCTCCCGGCAGACTTTGCAAAGACATCTGCGCAAATTTTCAAAAACTTAACAGAAAAGCGCAAAAAGGGCCGCTGCACATCCCTGCGTGCAGCAGCCCTTTCATCATTTGATCTCAGCGGTCAGCGCCCCACGATCAAATCGCGGCGGCAGCGCAGGCCCACGGTGAGGAAGGTGTTTTCGCCCAGTCGGCGCAGCACCACGCGGTCGGTGCCCTTCTGGCCCTCCACCAGCAGAGACAGGTTCAGGGTGGTGGAGCCCTTCTCAGTCTGGACCACCAGCGTGCTCACGCCCTCGTTCAGCAGGGTCTGCATGTCCTGCACGGTGGTGCGGAAAGTAGCAGAACCGGCGGGCACATCCAGCGTCAGCACACTGTCCTTCTGGCGGGCAGTGTACAGCACTTCTCTGCCGAACAGGCCCTTGACGGTGTAACGGGCCTCGCTCTTTTTCGCCGCTGCATCTGCGGACGGGGCGGCCAGCTCATCGCCGGAGATCAGCATGATATTTCCCTGAATGGGGTTTCCCTCCGGTGCGCCGTAGCCGCCGTAGGTGGGGTCCTTTTCGCCGATCGCCACATCGGCGCTGTGCAGGGCGATATCCCCCTGCACCATCTGCTCCTGCGGGGGCAGATAGCCTGCGGCAGCAGGGTCGTTGATGTCTGCCTCTGCGGCAAATGCGCCCACGCTCAGCATGGCGGCAGCACCCAGCACTGCAGCGGTGGTGGTGACGGTACGGACAAATTTATGGTTCAGTTTCATTTGGAATACCTCCGTTGACGGCGGTTTTGCACCGCACATTTTTGTTTTGTGGAAAACCATGGTCTGCCATGCGGTGTAATACAAAACCGCCGCATCTGTCTTATAAACGGATGCGGCGGCGGGATTATTGCAGCAGGCTAAAAAAAATTTTTGGCAGCTCTGCCGCCGGGGTCACTGGGCCTGTGCCGGTTCCCGGTTCAGGATCTCCATGAACTCCTCGCCGGTGATAGTCTCTTTCTGGTACAAATACTGTGCCAGCTCATCCAGCTTGGCGCGGTTGTCGGTCAGGATGCGGACAGCCTTTTCGTGCTGGGCCCGGACCAGCTCCACCACCTTCTGGTCGATCTCGCGCTGGGTCTGCGCCGAGCAGGCCAGCGAGGTGTCACCGCCCAGATACTGGTTGTTCACGGTCTCCAGCGCCACCATGTCAAAGTCCTTGCTCATGCCGTAGCGGGTAAGCATGGCGCGGGCAAGCTTGGTGGCCTGCTCGATATCGTTGGAGGCACCGGTGGTGATGGATCGGAACACCACTTCCTCGGCGGCGCGTCCGCCGGTAAGGGTGGCGATCTTGTTTTCCAGCTCTTCCTTGCTCATCAGGTAGTGGTTGCCCTCGTCCACCTGCATGGTGTAACCCAGTGCGCCGGAGGTGCGGGGGATAATGGTGATCTTCTGCACAGGGGCAGAGTTGGATTGCTTGGCCGCCACCAGTGCATGGCCGATCTCGTGGTAGGCCACGATGCACTTTTCCTTGTCGGTGAGGATGGAGTTCTTCTTCTGGTAGCCTGCAATGACCACCTCGATGCTCTCCTCCAGATCGGCCTGCGTCACGCTCTTACGGCCTGCACGCACAGCGCGCAGAGCTGCTTCGTTGACAATGTTGGCAAGTTCCGCACCGGATGCACCGGAAGCCATGCGGGCCACAGTGTTGAAGTCGATGCCCGGGGCCAGCGCCACCTTTTTGGCGTGCACTTTCAAAATCTCTTCGCGGCCCTTAAGGTCGGGCAGCTCCACCGGCACACGGCGGTCAAAACGTCCGGGACGGGTCAGCGCCGGGTCCAGCGAATCCGGGCGGTTGGTAGCCGCCAGAATGATGACGCCGGTGTTGCTCTCAAAGCCGTCCATCTCGGTGAGCAGCTGGTTCAAAGTCTGCTCACGCTCGTCGTTGCCGCCGAGATTGCCGCTGTTGCGCTTCTGACCGATGGCATCGATCTCATCGATGAACACGATGCAGGGGGCCTTTTCCTTGGCCTGCCGGAACAGGTCGCGCACCTTGGATGCGCCCATGCCCACGAACATCTCCACGAATTCAGAGCCGGAAATGGAGAAGAACGGCACGTTGGATTCGCCTGCCACGGCCTTAGCCAGCATGGTCTTGCCGGTGCCCGGAGGGCCCACCAGCAGAATGCCCTTGGGCATGGATGCGCCAATGCTCTCGTACTTGCCGGGGTCGTGCAGGTAATCCACGATCTCCTGCAGGTTTTCCTTAGCTTCATCCTCACCGGCAACATCCGCAAAGCGGATGCCGTGGGTGGACTGCACATAGACCTTGGCATTGGATTTGCCCACGCCGCCGAACATCATGGACCCCGGGCCGCCGCCGGCCTTTTCCATCAGCTTTTTGTTCATCTGGTTGCCGATGAAGCTGAACAACAGGATGGGCAGCAGGAACCAGATCAGGAAATTGAGCATCGGCGACCCCTGCTCCACGATCTCGCTGGAAAACTGTGCTCCGGCATCATACAGGCGCTGGGTAAGCTCCGGGTCGTTCATCAGGCCGGTCTTGTAGACCTGCTTTTCCTCTTTATCGGTAAAAATGATCTGGTTGGATTCGATATCCACACGGCCGATGTTCTTTTCCTCGGTCATGGTCATAAAGGTACCGTAGTCCACTTCCTCCACCTGACGCTCGCTCATCCACGGCAGCAGCACAAGGTTGAGCAGCAGCAGGACCGCCAGCACAATGGCGTAGTAGATCGCCAGCGGCTTTTTGGAAGGTTTGACTTCTTTCATGTGGCAATTCCTCCTTTGGTTCCTGATGCAAGTAGTATAGCACAGTAAAACCGGGCGCAACAGCAATTCGAGCACAACTTTCCAAAAACTTAGCAGTTTGTTAACAAAGGTTCCCTCTGCATACAAAAAGAGAGCAGCCGAAGCCGCTCTCTTTGGTTTAGTATAGGTTTACTGTTTGGGGAACGCCTTGTTCCAGACCTCAATGACCTTGAGCTTGGGGGTCCAGCCTTCCGGCTTGAAGGTTTCTGCGGTCTTGGCTTCCATGATGCCCTGTTCCACGCACCACTGGGCTGCCTTGGCGGTGTCGGCATCTGCCACATCCGCAAAAGCCGGGGTGTTCACAGGTTCAGGTCTGCCTGCGGTGTTCCACACCAGCAGTGCCAGCTGGCCGCGGTTTGCGGGGATCTCTGCGCCCTCGGGCAGGATGTTGTGCAGGATCACCCGGGTAGCGATCTCGTAGCCGCCCCAGACTGCTGCGCCGCCAACAATAACAGCTGCAACTGCGCCGCCAATGCTCTGAGGGGGCTTGCCGCCTGCAGCAGCAGGCCAAGGCTCAGCAGCCCGGCAAGGAATTTACGGGTACGTAGTTTCATGTAGGGTGTACCTCCTCTGTTATATCTTTGAGCCTATCATACACCCGTACCCACCCCCGGGCATTCGTTTGACACGAATCGACCGAAAAATGCGTCGAATCGACCGGTGCACAATTTTGGAAAATTCTGCCCCTTATTTTGTGAAATTGTTTCATTTTGAGAATGAGTCAGATTGCTTGACACTGCCCGCGAATCATGCTAAACTTAGTCCACTTTGAAAAAAGCACAAATGCGTTGACGGGGAAAAAACGATTTTCTTCTGCGTACAGAGAGCCGCCGGGTGGTGCAAGGCGGGTGCAGAGGGTTTCGGTTACTGGCCCCTGAGCGGCAGGGCTGAACACACAAGTAGGCTCTGACGGATGTCCACCGTTACAAGGACAGCGATTCGCCGCAAAAAGCCGATCGTGCAAAGCGGCTGTGCCCAAAGGCGCAGCAAAGAGAGTGGTACCACGGGTGCCCTGTAGTTTGAACTTTACAGGCTCTCGTCTCTCAAGGTTTTCGCCTTGAAAGACGAGAGCCTTTTCGTATATCTGCCTTTTGGAAGCAGGCTTGCCCTCTCCGTCACGGCTTACGCCGTGCCACCTCTCCCAAAGTGAGAGGCCTTGGCAGTACGGCAAAGTTTTCGGTTTTGCCAAGGGCTCCCCCCTTGGGGGAGCTGTCGAACGAATGTGAGACTGAGAGGGCAAGGACGCTCACAAAGAGCATGGAGCAAGAAGTGTAAATTGTTTGGGAGGACGCGCAAATGATGGACGCAACCAAGTACGCTCCGGGTTACTACCCGGTACCCGCAGGCTATGACAGCTGGGTAAAGAAGGATCACATTGAAAAAGCCCCCGCATGGTGCAGTGTGGACCTGCGCGACGGCAATCAGGCCCTGATCGTGCCCATGAGCCTTGAGGAAAAGCTGGAGTTCTTCCGGATGCTGGTCAAGATCGGCTTCAAGGAGATCGAGGTGGGCTTCCCTGCCGCCAGCGACACCGAGTACGAGTTCCTGCGCACCCTGATCGAGAAGAACATGATCCCCGAGGATGTCACCGTGCAGGTGCTGACCCAGTGCCGCGACCACATCATCCGCAAGACCTTTGAGGCCGTCAAGGGCGCTCCCCGCGCGGTGATCCACTTCTACAATTCCACCTCTGTGGCCCAACGCGAGCAGGTGTTCCACAAGAGCAAGGAGGAGATCAAGCAGATCGCCACCGACGGCGCAAAGCTGGTCAAGCAGCTGAGCGAAGAGTATGAGGGCAACTTCCTGTTCGAGTACAGCCCTGAGAGCTTTACCGGCACCGAGGTGGACTATGCCGTGGATGTGTGCAACGCCGTGCTGGACATCATGCAGCCCACCCCGGACCGCCCCATGATCATCAACCTGCCCGTTACCGTGGAAATGAGCATGCCGCATGTCTACGCAAACCAGATCGAGTACTGCGACAAGCACCTGAAATACCGCGACAGCGTCATCATCTCCACCCATCCCCACAACGACCGCGGCACCGGCGTGGCCTGCGCAGAGCTGGCCGTGCTGGCGGGTGCACAGCGGGTGGAGTGCTGCCTGTTCGGCAACGGCGAGCGCACCGGCAACGTGGACGCGGTGACGCTGGCCATGAACATGTACAGCCACGGCGTGGACCCCAAGCTGGACTTCTCCGATATGCCGGACATCTGCGCCACCTACGAGCGGGTGACCCGGATGCACATTTACGAGCGCACCCCCTACGCCGGTCAGCTGGTGTTCGCCGCCTTCTCCGGCAGCCATCAGGACGCCATTGCAAAGGGCATGGCCTACCGCAAGGAGCATGGCGAGCACCGCTGGACCTGCCCCTACATCCCGGTGGACCCCCACGACATCGGCCGCACCTACGATGCCGATGTTATCCGCATCAACAGCCAGAGCGGCAAGGGCGGCATCGGCTTTGTGTTGGAACAGAACTTCGGCTACAACCTGCCGCCCAAGATGCGCGAGGCGCTGGGCTACAAGGTCAAGAGCGTTTCCGACCACAGCCACAAGGAGCTGAGCGCAAACGAGGTGCTGCACATCTTCGAGGATGCCTTCCTCAACCGCTGCAAGCCGCTCAACGTTCTGGAAGCCCACTTTGCACAGGTGGGCGGCATCACCGCCACCGTCACGCTGGAGCTGAATGGTCAGCGCAAGGTGGTCACCTCGGTGGGCAACGGCCGTCTGGACGCTGTGGCAAACGCCATCCAGAGTGCCACCGGCATGGAGTTCCACCTCGAGACCTACTCCGAGCACAGTCTGGACGAAGGCTCCACCTCCCGCGCTGCCTCCTACGTCGGCCTTGTCTGGGGCGATAACACCGTCACCTGGGGTGCCGGCACCGACACCGATATCATCGTGGCTGGCATCAAGGCACTGGTGAGCGCCATCAATAATAAATAAAGAAACTCCCCCAGTCTGCTTCGCAGACAGCCCCCTCGGAGATGGGGCCCTTGGCAGTGTGGAAAAGCTTCCCGTTTCGCCAGAGGCTCCCTCCTTGAGGGAGCTGGCACGGCGCAAGCCGTGACGGAAGGAGTTCTACCAACAGATAAAAGGAGAGTACCATCATGGGAATGACCCTGACGCAGAAAATTCTTGCCGCACATGCCGGTCTTGCCGAGGTCAAGGCAGGCCAGCTCATCAATGCAAAGCTGGACATCGTGCTGGGCAACGACATCACCACCCCGGTTGCCATCAACGAGTTTGAAAAGGCCGGTTTTGACGGTGTGTTCGACAAAGAGCACATTGCCATCGTGCTGGACCACTTTGTGCCCAACAAGGACATCAAGAGCGCCACCCAGTCCAAGCAGTGCCGCGAGTTCGCCAACAAATACGATATCCTCAACTTCTACGATGTGGGCCAGATGGGCATTGAGCACGCCCTGCTGCCGGAAAAAGGCATCGTGACCGCAGGCGACTGTGTGATCGGTGCGGACAGCCACACCTGCACCTATGGTGCACTGGGTGCCTTCTCCACCGGCGTCGGCTCCACCGATATGGCCGCCGGTATGGCCACCGGCATGGCATGGTTCAAGGTACCCTCTGCCATCAAGTTCGTGCTCAAGGGCAAGTTCGGCCCCCGCGTCTCCGGCAAGGACCTGATCCTGCACATCATCGGCATGATCGGTGTGGACGGTGCGCTGTACAAATCCATGGAGTTCACCGGCCCGGGCGTTGCCAGCCTGACGATGGACGACCGCCTGTGCATCTGCAACATGGCCATCGAAGCCGGTGCCAAGAACGGCATCTTCCCTGTGGACGATGTGACCAAGGCTTACCTCAAGGGCCGCAGCCAGCGTGAGCCGGTGTTCTTTGAGGCCGACCCGGATGCCGAGTACGAAAAGACCATTGAGATCGATCTGGACAAGCTGGAGCCCACCGTCAGCTACCCCCACCTGCCCGAGAACACCCACCTTGCCAGCGAGGGCAAGGACATCAAGATCGATCAGGTTGTGATCGGCAGCTGCACCAACGGCCGTCTGGAGGACATGGAAGCCGCCTACAACGTGCTCAAGGGCAAGCACATTGCCAAGGGCGTGCGCGGCATCATCATCCCCGCCACCATGGCCGTTTACAAAGAATGCATCCTGCGCGGCTGGACCACTGCCTTTATTGATGCAGGCTGCATCGTGTCCACCCCCACCTGCGGCCCCTGTCTGGGCGGCTACATGGGCATTCTGGCCGAGGGCGAGCGCTGCGTTTCCACCACCAACCGCAACTTTGTGGGCCGCATGGGCCATGTGAAGAGCGAGGTCTACCTTGCTTCTCCCGCCACCGCCGCCGCCAGCGCCCTCACCGGCTATATTACCGACCCCCGCACGGTCTGATCGGAAAGGAGCACAACAATGAACGCAAAAGGTTCTGTTTTCAAATACCCGGACAACGTGGATACCGATGTCATCATCCCGGCCCGCCACCTGAACACGCAGGATGCCAAAGAGCTGGCCAGCCACTGCATGGAGGACATCGACAAGGACTTCGTCAAGAAGGTGAAGGACGGCGACATCATGATAGGCGGCTGGAACTTCGGCTGCGGCTCCTCCCGTGAGCATGCACCGCTGTGCATCAAGACCGCCGGCATCTCGGTGGTCATTGCCAAGAGCTTTGCCCGCATCTTCTACCGCAACAGCATCAACATCGGTCTGCCCATCATGGAGTGCCCGGAGGCTGTGGATGCCATCAATGCGGGCGACACCGTGAGCGTGGACTTTGACACCGGTGTCATTACCGACGAGACCAGCGGCAAGGTGTTCCACGCCGAGCCCTTCCCGCCGTTCATCCAGGAGATCATCTCTGCCGGTGGACTGATGAAGTCCATCAAGGCGAAGCAGCAGTAACCCTCTCAGGCGCTTCGCGCCAGCTCTCCCAAAGGGCGAGCTTTTTGGCATCTTCCCGAATGTATTTTCTTCTAGGATAAACAACAAGCAATACCTTACCCGCCTGAAAAGCTCCCCCTTCGGGGGAGCTGGCAATGCCATAGGCATTGGCTGAGAGGGTTCAAACCGATAGAAGGAGTTTCCCAATGGAAAAAAACATCGCTGTCATCTGGGGCGACTGCTCCAGCCCGGAGATCGTCAAGCAAACCATCCGCGTGCTTGACAAGGTGGCCGAAAAGTACGGCCACACCTTCCACTACACCGACGCTGCCATGGGCGGCGAAGCCATTGACAAGTACGGTGACCCGCTGCCCCAGCACGAGCTGGACAAGTGCCTTGCCGCGGACAGCGTCCTGCTGGGTGCCGTGGGCGGCCCCAAGTGGGAGGGCCTGCCCGGTGAGCAGCGCCCGGAGAAGGGCCTGCTGCGTCTGCGTGCAGGCATGGGCCTGTACTCCAACAACCGCCCGGCCAAGATCTGGCCCCAGCTGGCTCCTGCCAGCCCCCTGAAGCCCGAGATCGTGGCACAGGGCATCGATTTCATCATCGTGCGTGAGCTGATCGGCGGCGTATACTTTGGCAATCACGAGACCCACACCCTCGAGAATGGCGAGAAGCAGGCCATCGACTCCATGCCCTACGCGGAGCACGAGATCGAGCGCATCGGCCGCATCGGCTTTGAGACCGCACGCAAGCGCCGCAAGAAACTGTGCTGTGTGGACAAGGCAAACGTTTTGGACACCAGCCGCCTGTGGCGCAGTGTGATGCACCGCCTGCAGGCCGAATACCCGGATGTGGAATACAGCGAGATGTTCGTGGACAACTGCGCCATGCAGATCGTCAAGAACCCCGCCCAGTTCGACGTGATCGTTACCGAGAACATGTTCGGCGACATCCTGTCGGACGAGGCTTCCATGATCACCGGCTCCATCGGCATGATTCCGTCCTCCTCTCTGGGCGACGGCACCCGCGGCCTGTATGAGCCCATCCACGGCTCGGCCCCCGATATTGCGGGCAAAGACATCGTGAACCCCACCGCCTGCATCCTGTCTGCCGCCATGATGCTGCGCTACTCCTTCGGCATGGCCGAGGAGGCCGATGCCATTGAGACCGCCGTGAACAAGGTGCTGGACAAGGGCCTGCGCACCGCCGACAACATGAGCGAGGGCTGCATCTGCCTTGGCTGCACCGCCATGGGCGATGCCATTCTGGCCGAGATTTGAAAAAGACGAACCCTCTCAGTCACCTTCGGTGACAGCTCCCCCGAAGGGGGAGCTTTATCGGTGCTTTCCGTCAGATGCAAAAAGCTCTCCCTTTCGGGAGAGCTGGCAAAGCCATCAGGCTTTGACTGAGAGGGTTTCATACAACACAAAAGGAGCGGCTCCGCGCGGAGCCGCTCCTTTTATGTTATGTGTGCAATCAAATTTACTTGGTGCCGTAGATACGGTCGCCAGCATCGCCCAGACCGGGAACGATGTAGCCGTTCTCGTTCAGGTGGTCGTCCTGTGCACCGAGGTAGATGTCCACATCGGGGTGTGCCTCGTGCAGGGCCTTGATGCCTTCCGGAGCGGCGATCAGGCCGATGAACTTGATGCGCTTTGCGCCATGCTTCTTGATCTGGGTGATGGCATCAATGGCGCTGCCGCCGGTAGCCAGCATCGGGTCCAGAACCAGAACATCACGCTCTGCGATATCCTGCGGCAGCTTGCAGAAGTACTCCACGGGCTGCAGGGTCTCCTCGTCGCGGTACAGGCCGATGAAGCCCACCTTTGCGGCGGGCAGCAGGGTCAGCATACCGTCCAGCATACCCATGCCTGCGCGCAGGATGGGCACCAGAGCCAGCTTGCGGCCAGCCAGCACCTTGGTCTTTGCCATGGTGATGGGTGTTTCGATCTCCACCTCTTCCAGAGGCAGGTCACGGGTCGCTTCGTAGCACAGCAGGGTCGCGATCTCGCCAACGAGGTCACGGAACTCCTTGGTGCCGGTCTGCTTGTTGCGCAGAATGCTCAGCTTGTGCTGCAGCAGCGGATGCTCAACGATCATCGGGGTCATAAAAACACGCTCCTTATTTTAAATAGATAACTCTATCGGGTCCAAGATTACGATTTAAAACAGCTCCGCATACGCTTCGCCATGATCAGCGGTTCTCCAGTGCGGTCAGCTTGTCGATGCGGCGCTGATGGCGGCCGCCCTCAAACTCCGTATTCAGGAAGAGATCCACCAGCTGGCAGGCAAGGCCGGGGCCGACCACGCGGCCGCCCATGCACAGAGCATTGGCGTCGTTGTGGCGGCGGGTATACTCGCAGCTGAAGCTGTCAGAGCAGCAGCAGGCACGAATGCCCTTGATCTTGTTTGCTGCCATGCTGATGCCCACGCCGGTGCCACAGAACAGCAGTGCCTTGCTGCACTCGCCGCTCACAACTGCATCGCAGGCGGGCACGGCCATATCGGGGTAATCCACGCTGTCGGTGCTATGGGTGCCAAAATCGATGTATTCCAGCCCCAGCTCCTTCAGATGCGCCTTGACAGCTTCTTTCAATTCAAATCCGCCGTGGTCAGCGGCCAGTGCAATGGGTTTTGCCATGGAAATGTTCCTTTCTCTCAGTCACGCAGGGTTTTATGCCTGCTCCTTGTTTTGGGCGGCATTGGCTGCAGCTTCTGCTGCAAGGCGCTCTGCGCGCTCCCGCTCGGCCTGACTCAGGCGGTGGTAGTCCGGCAGCAGAGCCTCCGGCAGCACAGCCTTTCCGGCTTCGGCCATCTGCTTTGCCACAAGGGCCACTGCAGCAGCACGCCCGCCGCGCAGGGCCGCAGGTGCCTGCAGCACGCCCGGCACACTGCCGTATTTATTATAGCACAGAGATGCGCCATCACCAACAAAAAACAGGGGCTTTTTGCAATTTTCTACAAAATCGGCCAGATCTGCCACCGCCCGGGCATCGTCTTCCAGCAGGCGGCTGTGGGTGGCAAGGTCGAACGCGGCACTGTATACCTGCGCACGGCGGGCATCCAGTGCGCACAGCACGGTGCCCTCGCCCGTGTGGGCTGCGGCCAGTGCTTCCAGCGTGGAGACCGGTGCGCACAGCGTTTCCCGCGGGAAGGCCAGACCCTTGACCGCCGCCAGACCGATGCGCAGCCCGGTAAAACTGCCGGGGCCTGCGTTGACACCGTACAAGTCAATATCTGCACAGGTCATGCCGCACATCTTCAGGCAGGTGTCGATCATGGGCATCAGCGTTTCGCTGTGGGTCATGCCTGCGTCCAGATACACCTCGTACAGCAGGCGGTCATCCTGCAAAAGAGCCACACCAGCCGTTTTGCCCGCTGTATCCACAGCTAAGATGTTCATAGCGTTACCCCCTCAATGGTGATCCTGCGGGTATTTTCGTCCACGCGCTGGATATCCACCCGGATGGGGTTTTCCAGTGCCAGCAGGTCTGCAAAGTTCTCGCTCCACTCTGCTGCTACAATGGCCCCCTGATCCAAATAATCGTAAAAGCCTGCAGCACACAGGTCGTTCTCAGTGGAAATACGGTACAGGTCAAAGTGCGCCAGCGGCTTTGGGCCGCGGTAGTAGTTCACAATGGCAAAGGTTGGGCTGGACACCGGGTCGGTGCAGCCAAGGCCCTCGGCAAGGCCCTCGGTAAAAGCGGTCTTGCCCGCGCCCAGCCCGCCGGTGAACGCAACCAGCGAACCCGGTGCCAGCACTGCGGCCATACGGGCACCCAGCGCCACCGTCTCGGCGCGGGAGTGGGTGATATATTCTGACATGAAGCTTACCTCATTTTATAAAGCAAAAGGGACGGCAGAATGCTCTGCCGTCCTTTAGTATAATATACTTTGTGCAAAAGTGCAATGCCGTGTGTTGCTTACGCCGCCGCATCCACATCCGCTGCCGTGTAGGGGTTGGGCAGTGCAGCGCTTCGGTCTCCGCTGAGCATCGCATAGGATGCCGCCGCATGGGGCCGTCTGCCGCCCTGCTCGTTGTACCAGATGATATCATCGGTGCCGTAGATGCTCTTGGCATAGTCCACGGCCTGTTCCAGCGTTTCGCCCTCGATCATCCGGTTCACAGCGGCCCACAGCATACTGCGGGAATACACCGAGTAGACATTGTTCACATAGCCCATCACCGCCTTGGCACCGCCTGCCAGCAGGCCGTCTGCCATAGAGGTGTCCACATGGCCGTTCTTGCCGTAGAACTCGCAGGTCTCGCTGAGCACGATGCCATTGCCGCGGTAGGCACTGCGGAAGAAATCGCCGTTGACGGCATACATACCGTTCACCTTGACCACGCGGTGGGCCAGCAGGTCAAAGCCATAGCGCAGATCGCTCCAGAAATCCGATCTCTCGGTCAGCAGGATCAGCGGTTCCGTGGCGGTCTTTTTGAACAGCCAGCCGTATTCATAGGTGTAGTACGCGCCGTGGGTGCTCAGGATGCACAGGTCGTAACGGCCCATCCTGCGCAGGTCGGATACGGTAACGGTGGTATCCAGATCCGTCTGCAGGCCCACCGAATCCCAATAGGTCTGCATGTAGGCATAATACGGGTAGCGGGTGCTGTTGATCGTGTTGTCAAACGCATAATAGATCGCCGCCGTGCCCACCCGCTTGTTCTCTGCCAGCTCCTGCAGCTGGCTCTCGTCCAGCTCCGGCAGGGCTGCGGTGTTCTCCTCCTCCGGGTCGGTAAGCAAGATGCCGCCCAGCGCGCCGCAGCTGTAGGTAAAGCTGATCATGCCGTTTTCGGCATCGGTGTAGACAGATCCCTGCTTCACAAGGCCCTGTGCGGTCAGCGCATCCAGCTGCTGCAAAGCAGCATCTGTGCGCTCGTCCTCGGTCATCTGTGCATAGTCGCTGCCTCCGGTCAGTGCGGTCACAGCAGCGTCTGCCTGCTGCATCTCGCGCACATCTGTGGCCGAAAGGCTCTGCTGCACAGCCGCCTGTTCTTCCGGCTGCTGTGCAAAAGCCGCTGTGGGCAGCGCTGTGAGCGCGAAAGCCAGAGCGCACAGTGCACACCCAAAACGGCGGAGCATATCGTGTTCCATTCCCATTTCCTCCGGGCATATCTGCCGCCCAATGCGGCACGCCGCCCTTTTCCAGCAGGCATCTTCCTGCCATTTTCTTTGCGCGGCAGGCGCTCTGCAAAGGAGCTTTCTGCTGCACCTTCATTGTAGATGGTGCGGTCTGCTTTGTCAAGCATTCGTGCGGATTTTGCAAAGCTGTCACACCCGGTGGATTGCAAACGGTGTGCAGGCTGTGTATAATAGGATAGACTGGGTTGGTATTGCCCGCTGCAGCGGCAAAACCCGGTGTGCATCTGGGAACGAAAGGTGGTGCTTTCTTGGAAAGCATTCGACAATATTTTAAACGAACGGATAAGATCTATCTGCTGCTGTGCATCTTCAGCAGCACCATGGCGGTGGTGGCTCTTGCCTCCTGGGCCGCAAAGCAGGGCAACGGCTTTGCCACGGACGAGATCACTGGTGCCATTACCGGCATCGGCGATTACCGCCGCGCGCTGGTGCAGGCGGCAGCAGCCGGGCTTGGCATCGTGATCGCGCTGCTGCTCTCCTGCATCGACTACCGCAGCCTTGTCAAGGTGTGGCCGGTGCATGTAGCCCTGACATGGGGTCTGGTGCTGCCCACGCTGTTCATCCGCAATGTGGCCATCGGCCCGCTGACCATCGGCTTCAACGCCGGTGACACCGACAACTACTCCTGGTACAAGCTGGGCGGCTTTACCTTCCAGCCCACGGAGCTGGCAAAGATCAGCTTTATCCTTACCTTTGCCATGCACCTGAACAATGTGCGCAGCCGCATCAACGAGCCAAAGGAGCTGGTAAAGCTTCTGCTGCATCTGGCCGTGCCCATCCTTATCATCCACATTCAGGGCGACGACGGCACCGCCATCATCTACGCCATCATCGGCTGCTGCATGATGTTTGCAGCGGGCCTGAGCTGGAAGTATATCATCGGTGCCATTTCGGCAGCAGCTGTGGCCGTGGCGGCGGCGTTTGCCTTTTTCAGCGATAAGATCGGCAAGGGCTACCAGTGGTACCGCATTCTGGCCGTTATCGACCCGGAGAATTCCACCGGCTGGGCACCCAACGAAGCCACTTGGAAAAACATCATCTACCAGCAGCAGCGCGGCGAGATCGCCATCGGCTCCGGCGGCATCTTCGGCAACGGCCTGTTCAGCGGCCGGTACTACAGCGTGCCCAATGCCCACAACGACTTTATTCTCAGCTGGATGGGCAATGTCATTGGCTTTGTGGGCCTGTGCATCGTGCTGGGGGCACTGCTGGCACTGGTGATCAAGACCTTTGCCACCGGTGCGCGCAGCGAGGACCTGCTGGGCAGCTATATCTGCGCCGGCATCGGCGGTGCTCTGATGGCTCAGATCGCCGTGAATGTAGGCATGAATCTGCGGGTGCTGCCGGTCATCGGCGTCACCCTGCCCTTTTATTCTGCGGGCGGCAGCTCGGTGCTGATGCTGTATATCTGCGTCGGATTAGTCCTTTCCGTATATATGCACAATACAAAGAGCCTGTTCGGGTAAAGTGCAGCCCCCTGTATTTTTTCACATTTTCCGGTATATCAGTTGAAACCTCCGCATCCTGCTTGCAATCCACTGGGATGCATGATGCTATAATAAAATGTGCAGTTTTGTTGCTCAATGCTGAAGGACAACGAGATGGACGGCCCGGTGTTCAAGATGAAGGTTGACCCGCGCCCGGCCTTTCCTGCTACTGGCAAATCGCGCCGCACCGCAACCAGCTGAGCTTTGACGAATGGATGGCACTGGATGTGAAGTACGTCAAGGAACGCAGCTTTCTGGTAGACTGGCGTATCATCTTCCGCACCTTCCGTGCGGTGCTGTTCGGCCACGGAGAATAATTCGGATCACAGATCGGCAGAGCCTGCGGGCTTTGCCGATTTTTTACAGATAGCCTGCAGGAAACAAAAAACAGAGGAACGACGCGGGGTCGTCCCTCTGTTTTTGCTTAGATCATCAAATTACTTCAGCACGGCGCCCAGATTTGCACTGGTGACCATGCGTGCATAGCGGCTGAGCCAGCCGGTCTTGATGTTGGGTTCGGGTGCAACATACTTTGCCTTGCGCTGGGCCAGGACTTCGTCGCTGACCTCCAGCGTGATGGAGGCATTGGGGATATCAATGTTGATGGTATCTCCCTCCTCGATCAGGCCGATGGGGCCGCCGGAAGCAGCCTCCGGGCTCACATGGCCAATGGCCGCACCGCGGCTTGCGCCGGAGAAGCGGCCGTCGGTGATGAGGGCCACTGTCTTGTCCAGCTTCATGCCGGCCAGAGCGGAGGTGGGGTTCAGCATCTCACGCATACCGGGGCCGCCCTTGGGGCCTTCGTAGCGGATGACCACCACATCGCCCGGGACGATCTTACCCGCGTAGATGGAAGCAATGGCCTCGTCCTCGCTGTTGAACACGCGGGCCGGGCCGGAATGCTGCTGCATCTCGGGGGCCACGGCGCTGCGCTTGACCACACAGCCGTCCGGTGCAATGTTGCCCCACAGGATCTGCAGACCGCCGGTCTGGGAGTAGGGGTTGTCGATGGGACGGATGGCCTTGTCGTTCAGGATGTGTGCGCCCTTGATGTTCTCGCCCAGCGTCTTGCCGGTAACGGTGGGCACATCCAGATCCAGCAGGCCCTTCTTGGCCAGCTCTGCCTGCACGGCGGGGATGCCGCCTGCGGCGTACAGGTCCGGCATGTGGGTGGGGCCGGCCGGTGCCAGATGGCACAGGTTCGGGGTCTTGGCACTGATCTCATTGAACAGCTTCAGGTCGATGGGCACACCGGCCTCATAAGCGATGGCCAGCAGGTGCAGCACGGTGTTGGTGGAGCAGCCCAGAGCCATATCGCAGGTCAGAGCGTTGCGGATGGAGCGCTCGTTGATGATCTGGCGTGCGGTGATGCCCTTCTTGACCATATCCATGATGGCCATACCGGCGTGCTTTGCCAGCTGCAGACGCTTAGAGTAGACGGCAGGAATGGTGCCGTTGCCGGGCAGTGCGATGCCGATGGCCTCGCACAGGCAGTTCATGCTGTTGGCGGTGTACATGCCGGAGCAGCTGCCGCAGCTGGGGCAGCAGTTGCAGGTGCAGTCTTCCAGCTGATCCTCGGTGATCATACCGGCCTTGTAGGCACCCACAGCCTCGAACATCTTGGAAAGACTGACCTCTTCGCCGCCGTAGGTACCGGCCAGCATGGGGCCGCCGGAGCAGACCACAGCGGGCACATCCATGCGCACCGCTGCCATCACCATGCCGGGCACGATCTTATCGCAGTTGGGCACCAGCACCAGACCGTCCAGCTGGTGGGCCATGAGCATGGTCTCCACGCTGTCGCAGATCAGCTCACGGGATGCAAGGCTGTACTTCATGCCCACATGGCCCATGGCGATGCCGTCGCACACGCCAATGGCGGGGATCAGGATGGGCGTGCCGCCTGCCATCTCAACGCCGGCCTTGACGGCATCGGCGATCTTGTCCAGATTCATATGGCCTGGCACGATCTCGCTGTAGGCGCTCACCACGCCGATCAGCGGGCGCTCCAGCTCTTCCTTGGTGTAACCCAGTGCATAGAACAGGCTTCGGTTCGGGGCGCGCTCCGAACCCTTGGTCACATTGTCGCTTCTCATTTCAAATCCTCTTTTCTGACAAAAACCCTCTCCGTCACGGCTGCGCCGTGCCACCTCTCCCGAAGGGGAGAGGTTTTTGCGGAGGATCTATAAGGTTCCCACTTTCAACAAAAACTCCCCCTTTCGGGGGAGCTGGCCGCCGAAAGGCGGCCTGAGAGGGTTTTCCCCTTACTTCTTCAGCCAGCTCATCATGCCGCGCAGCTCTGCGCCGACCTTCTCGATGGGCAGCTCTGCTTCCATGCGGCGCTTTGCCAGGAAGTGCACCTTGCGGCCGCCGTTGGGGCTCATCTCGGTCAGGAACTCGGAAGCGAAGGTGCCGTCCTGGATCTCGGTCAGAACCTTCTTCATCTCCTTGCGGGTCTCGGCGGTGATCAGGCGCTTGCCGGTGCGGTAGTCGCCGTACTCAGCGGTGTTGGAGATGGAGTAACGCATCTTGGAGAAGCCGCCCTCGTTGATCAGGTCAACGATCAGCTTCATCTCGTGGCAGGTCTCAAAGTATGCCATCTCGGGCTCGTAGCCAGCTTCCACCAGCGTATCGAAACCGGCGTGGATCAGCTCGGAAACGCCGCCGCACAGCACTGCCTGCTCACCGAACAGATCGGTCTCGGTCTCCTCCTTGAAGGTGGTCTGCAGGATGCCTGCACGGCCAGCGCCGATGCCGGAAGCGTATGCCAGAGCAATATCCTTAGCCTTGCCGGTGTAGTCCTGCTCCACGCAGATCAGAGAGGGGCAGCCCTCACCCTCGGTGTACAGGCGGCGGACGATGTGGCCGGGGCCCTTGGGAGCGATCATAATAACGTCCACATTCTTGGGAGCAGTGATGGTCTTGAAGTGGATGTTGAAGCCGTGTGCAAAGGCCAATGCCTTGCCCTCGGTCATGTAGGGAGCTACCTGCTTGTTGTAGATGTCAGCGCACAGCTCGTCGGGCACCAGCATCATGACAACGTCGCCGGCCTTGGCAGCTTCTTCCACTTCCATGACCTTGAAGTTCTCGTGAGTTGCTGCGAACTCAGAAGCCTTCTCCCAGTGAGCAGAGCCCTTGCGCAGGCCGACGACGACGTTCACGCCGCTCTCGGCCAGGTTCTCAGAATGTGCGTGGCCCTGGCTGCCGAAGCCGATGACAGCGACGGTCTTGCCGTCCAGCACGCCGAGGTTGCAGTCGGAATCGTAGTATTTCTTGATAGCCATGGTAGTTGTTCTCCTTTTTTGTTTTGTGTTTATTCAGTGGCTGATTGTAAACATTTTATTTTTTCGCTCACTGTGGAGCGGAAAAGCGAAGTTTTAACCCTCTCAGTCATCTCGCTTTGCTCGATGCCAGCTCCCCCGAGGGGGGAGCTTTTATCATACCTTCTCTTTTGATGATGCATAAAACCTCGCCCTTCGGGAGAGGTGGCACGGCGCAGCCGTGACGGAGAGGGTTCGTTCTTACTTTCTCTCCGGGCAGTGGGTTCCCGGCAGAGGCAGCTGTGCTTCGCGCACCTCCTGCGGAGGCTTCTGCATATGCTGATGCATCCCGCCGCGCTCCAGTGCGGTAACACCGGTGCGGCACTGCTCCAAAATTTTGTAATCTGTAAACATTTTCAGGAAGGCATCGATCTTATCCGGCTTGCCGATCAGCTCGAACACCATGCTGTCCGGCGAAAGGTCGATGATCTTGGCCTTGTAGATGCTGGCGATCTCCCGCAGCTCGCTGCGGTTGTGCACATCGGACGCCACCTTCAGCAGCAGCAGTTCCCGTTCCAGAGATTTTTCGCCGTCCAGCACGAACACCTGACGGGTAACTTCCAGCCGTTCGGTCTGCAGGATCAGCTGCTTGAGGGCCTTGTCATCGCTGGTAATGGTCACGGTGATGCGGCTGACTGCCGGGTCGTTGGTGGCCGAGACCGTCAGGCTGTCGATGTTGAAGCCGCGGCGGCAGAACAGGTTGGACACACGGGCCAGAACACCGCTCTGGTTGTCCACCAGCAGGCTGATGACCCTGCGCTTGTTGGATTCCATATTGCTGTGCCCTCCTTATTCCATGATGATATCGTTGATGTCGCCGCCGCCGGGGATCATGGGCAGCACCTTTTCGTCCTTATCGATGATGCACTCGATCCAAGTAGGGCCTTTCTGCTTCATTGCATCGGCAAAGGCAGTCTGGAACTCCGGCAGGTTAGTGCAGCGGTAGCCCTTCAGGCCAAAGCCGTCTGCCAGCTTGACGAAGTCCGTCTTGCGGTGGGGGTCGGTCTGGCTGTAGCGCTTTTCGTAGAAGGTGGTCTGCCACTGGCGCACCATGCCCAGCACCGAGTTGTTAAAGATCACAGTGATGATGGGCAGCTCATAGCTCACGGCGGTGCAGGCCTCGTTCAGGTTCATGTGGAAGGAGCCGTCGCCGGTAAACATGACCACCCGCTGGTCGCGGCCCAGAGCCATCTGTGCGCCAATGGCGGCACCGTAGCCAAAGCCCATGGTACCCAGACCGCCGCTGGTGATAAAGCCGCGGCTCTTGGCGTGGCGCAGGTACTGTGCCGCCCACATCTGGTGCTGGCCCACATCGGTCACATACACGGCTTCGGGGCCGCACTGGTTGCACACCTCGCCGATCACCTGATGGGGCATCAGGCGGGTGGGGTCGGACACCGGGTGGTAATCCTGTGCCTGCCACTCATGGATCATCTTCATCCAGTCGGGATGCTTCTTTTCCTCGATCTGCGGCAGCATGGCGTTCAGCACGTAAGCGGCATCGCCCACGATGGAAAGATCGACCTCCACATTCTTGCCCAGCTCACTGGGGTCGATGTCGATCTGGATGATGGTGGCGTTCTTTGCAAAGGTCTTGGGGTTCAGGGCCACACGGTCCGAGAAGCGGGTACCCACTGCAATCAGCACGTCGCAGTCGGCCACGGCACGATTGGAGGTGTAACAGCCGTGCATACCCACCATGCCAATGTTCATCGGGTCGCCGTAGGGCACAACGCCTGCGGCCATCAGGGTGTAGGTGGCCGGGATCTCTGCCTTGTGCAGCAGATCACGCAGCGGCTGGCAGGAGGCTGCGCTGCGCACGCCGCCGCCAAAGTAGACCAGCGGGCGCTGGGCCGCATTGATAAGATCCGCTGCCCACTTGACCTGCTCCGCGTTGAAGGTGGTAACGGTACGGATGGGCTCCGGCTTTTTGGGGGTGAACTCGCATACCGCCGCTGTCACGTCCTTGGGGATATCCACCAGCACCGGGCCCTTGCGCCCGCTCTGTGCAATACGGAAGGCAGAGCGCATGGTATCGGCCAGCTCTTCCACCCGGCGCACCGTGAAATTGTGCTTGGTGATGGGCATTGTGATGCCCTCAATGTAGGCTTCCTGAAAGCTGTCCCTCCCGATCCCGTCCGTGGTCACGTTGCCGGTAAAGGCTACCATGGGCACCGAGTCCATATAGGCCGTGGCAATGCCGGTGACCAGATTGGTGGCACCCGGGCCGCTGGTAGCCAGCACCACGCCGGTGCGGCCGGTCGCGCGGGCATAGCCGTCTGCCGCATGCGCCGCACCCTGCTCGTGGGCGGTGAGCACATGGGTGATGCGGTCCGAATTTTTGTACAGCTCATCGTAAAGGTTCAGCACTGCGCCGCCGGGATAACCAAAAAGGGTGTCCACGCCCTGCTCGCAGAGGACCTCCACAAAAATCTGAGAACCATTCAACTGCATGGTGAGTTTCTCCTGTTTTCCTAACCTTTTTCCACTTTTTACACGTTCCCGGGGAGCTTCTTTTTAAAAGAAAAGGCCTTTGTCCCCTGTTATCAAGAGACAAAGACCTTGTGATCATCAAGCTCTCTGCGGTACCACTCTCGTTGGCGTGCTGTGCACACCCTCTCACGGGCTTCCAACAAAGCCCTGCACGGTAACGGCTGCAACCGGCGCTGCTTACAAGGGTTTTGCACCCGTTGGGCAGGCTGCTCCGGGATGATTTTCCGCACGAAGCACTGACTGCCTTGCACCAGACGGCAGCTCTCTGAACAGTGGGGATCGTGTGGTACTTTTTCCCATCTGCGCATTTGTTGATGTAAATTATACTATAAATCGGCCTTTTGTCAATCGACAATTTGTAACCTGAATCACCCCAAACATGAAGTTAATTGAACACCTCTTGCGCCATAGCACAATGCGCTGTATACTTCTGATATGCGCGCCTGCGCGTTTAATTTAAGACCAACTAGAGGACAGGAATATGAAATTGAGAGAATGGAATGCCCGGCTGCACGGGCTTGTTGTTTTCCGCAGCCTGCTGGACGACCCCGTTGTGGCAAAGCTTTTGGACCTGACCGACCGCATGGAAGCCGGTGCGCCCGGCTATGGCCCAGTGTGCGACGCTGTGGCCCAATTTGAAGCCGCACTGTTCGAGCACACCACCAACTGGGGCAGCTACCTCAGCGCCGCTGTGCTGGAAGCCGAGACCGTCTGCGTACGTCAGGCTGCATCGGGCATCCTCGCCCCTGCACTGCAGACCGCGCTGGACAGTGAACTGGCTTTTCTGCAGGCTCTGTGCGGCCTGACGCTGGACGAGCTGCTGGCCGCTGCCGGCTCTGCCACAGGGCAGGCGCAGGAGCTGGCCTTCCTGCCCCGGTGGGAGACCTCCGGCATCGACCTGCCTGCCGCCTACGCCCAGCGCATGAGCGAGGTGGGAAAAAAGGGCTATGGCATGTTTGCCAAGCACCATGTGTTCACGGTGGAGAACGGCCAGCTGGTGCCGGTGAAATACCCGGACCCTCAGCGCCTTTCCGAGCTGCCCGGCTACGAGAAGGAGCGCGAAAAGGTCATTGCCAACACAAAGGCCCTGCTGGCCGGGATGCCCGCCAACAATGTGCTGCTGTACGGCGATGCAGGCACCGGCAAGTCCAGTGCGGTGAAAGCCATTGCCAATGAGTTTGCACCTGAAGGCCTGCGGCTGGTGGAAGTGAAGAAGAACCAGCTCTACCAGATCCCGGATCTGATGGACAAACTGGCCGCGAACCCGCTCAAATTCATCCTGTTCATCGACGACCTGAGCTTTACCGCCAACGACGACAACTTTGCCGCGCTCAAGGCCATTCTGGAGGGCAGCGTGGGCGGCAGAGCCAAGAACATTGCGGTATACGCCACCTCCAACCGCCGCCACCTTATTAAAGAAACACTGACCGACCGCACCGGCGACGACATCCACGAAGCCGATACCCGGCAGGAGCTGATGAGCCTTTCCGCCCGATTCGGCCTGACGGTCACTTTCCAGCGGCCGGAGAAGGCCCGGTTTGAGACCATTCTGGCCGAACTGGCAAAGCAGCACGGCATCGACATGCCGATGGATCAGCTGCTGGTCAAAGCCGAAGCCTTTGCCATCCGCGCCGGCGGCCGCAGCCCCCGCGTGGCAAAGCAGTTTATTGAGCAGTGCGAGGCGGGCGTGCAGAAGTAATTAGTTTGTCTTTATTTTAACATCAAAGTCTCTGACAAATCTTTCACAAAATGCCGAGAAGTCGTGAATTTTTTCACCTTCTCGGCATTCTTTGTCTATTTTTTATTTATCGGTAAAAAGCCTTGCATTCTATTGAAATACAGGCTATAATATGGCCAACATCAGCCAATTGATATGCCAATTGAGCACTTCTGGAGGGCAACTATGGGCTTTTTAACGGGTAAGACCGCTATCATCACCGGCGCAGGCCGCGCCGTACTTTCCGATGGCAGCTGCGGCTCCATCGGCTATGGCATTGCCACCGCCTTTGCAAAAGAGGGCGCAAATCTGGTCATCACTGGCCGTAATGTGAAAAAACTGGAAGAGGCAAAAAACGAGCTGGAAGCCAAGTATGGCATCCGCGTTCTGCCGGTGCAGGCAGATGTGTGTGCAGGCACCGACAACGAAGCCACCGTGCAAAATGTCGTCAATCAGGCTGTGGATACCTTTGGTGGCATTCAAGTGCTGGTGAACAACGCACAGGCATCCGCTTCCGGCGTGCCGCTGGCAGAGCACACCACCGAGCAGTTTGATCTTGCCCTTTATTCCGGCCTGTACGCTGCATTTTACTATATGAAGGCCTGCTATCCCTATCTGGCCAAGTCCAAGGGCAGCGTGATCAACTTTGCATCCGGTGCAGGCTTGTTTGGCAACTTTGGCCAGTGCTCCTACGCTGCCGCCAAGGAGGGCATCCGCGGCCTGTCCCGCGTGGCCGCTACCGAGTGGGGCAAGGATGGCATCAATGTCAACGTGATCTGTCCGCTGGCCTGGACCGCCAAGCTGGAGCAGTTCCAGCAGGCATACCCGGATGCGTTCAAAGCCAACGTCAAGATGCCGCCCATGGGCCACTATGCCAACCCCGAGACCGAGATCGGCCGGGTATGCGTGCAGCTGGCCATGCCGGACTTCAAGTATCTGTCCGGCGAGACCCTCACGCTGGAGGGCGGCATGGGTCTGCGCCCGTAATTGCTGTTCTCATTCTTCCTCATACATGCAAAAGGGGCTGTGCCAGCGGCACAGCCCCTTTTATGTTTAGGCCTGATTATTCGCGCACGGCGATGCACTCGATCTCCAGCTTTGCGCCCTTGGGGATGGCCGCCACCTGCACACAGCTGCGTGCGGGGAACGGCTCTGCAAATGCTTTGGCATACACGGCGTTCACAGCGGCAAAATCGTTGATGTCAGCAAGGAAGATGACAGTCTTGACCACATTTGCCATGGAAAGGCCAGCCTCGGCCAGAATGGCCTTGAGGTTTGCAAGGCTCTGTGCAGCCTGCTCTTCAACCGTATCGGCCATCTTGCCGGTAGCAGGGTCTACCGGGATCTGGCCGGAAACAAACACCATATTGCCCAGATCGATCGCCTGGCTGTAAGGGCCGATGGCTGCGGGTGCGTTGGAAGTGGAAACGACTTTCATGATAAAACGTTCCTTTCTTTTTTCTTCTATTATACTCTTTCGCTCACAAGCTGGAAACCCTCTTTTGCAAGCTCTGCGCGGATCTGCTCGATCTGCTCGGCATCGCGGGTCTCAAGGGTGAGCTTGAGGAAGCAGCTGGAAATGGGCATGTTGGGATCGGAGCCATCGTGCTGCACCGACACCACATTGCTGCCGCAGCGGGACACGATCTCGGCCACCTTCTTGAGCTGGCCGGGCTTGTCCTCCAGCGCAATTGTCATGTTCGCCTTGCGGCCGCTCATGACCAGACCACGGGTGATCACGCGGTTGAGGATGTTCACATCGATGTTGCCGCCGGAGACGACGCAGGCCACCTTTTTGCCCTCGACCGGCAGCTTGTGGAACAGCACTGCAGCCACCGGCACGGCTCCGGCACCCTCGGCAACCAGCTTCTGGTTCTCCATCAGCGAGAGGATGGCGGCAGCGGTCTCATCCTCACTCACGGTCACGATGTCGTCCACATACTGCTCACAGATCTGGTAGGTCAGCTCACCGGGAGTCTTGACCTGAATGCCGTCCGCAAAGGTAGAAACGGCTTTCAGGGTCTGGTACTTATGCTCGTGCAGGCTGCGGTACATGCTGGGTGCACCCTCGGCCTGTACGCCATAGACCTTCACCTCCGGGCGCAGACTCTTGATGGCAAAGGCCACGCCGGAGATCAGGCCGCCGCCGCCCACCGGCACAACGACCGCATCCACATCCGGCAGCTGATCCAGAATTTCCAGACCAATGGTTCCCTGCCCCGCGATGACCTGCTCATCGTCATAGGGGTGGATAAAGGTCATGCCGGTCTCTTCCTGCAGCTCCACAGCCTTGTCGTGGGCATCATCGTAGGTGCCGGGCACCAGACACACCTCTGCGCCCAGATTCTTGGTATTCTCCACCTTCATGATGGGGGCACCGTCCGGCATACAGACGATGCTCTTGATGCCGCGACGGGTAGCAGCCAGCGCCACGCCCTGTGCGTGGTTGCCGGCAGAGCAGGCGATCACGCCCTTGGCGCTCTCCTCCTCGGAAAGCTGGCTGATCTTATAGTAAGCACCGCGCACCTTAAAGCTGCCGGTGGCCTGCAGGTTTTCGGTTTTCAGGTACAGCTGGCAGTCCTTGGAGAGCTTGGGTGCCTCGATGAGGTCGGTCTTGCGGGCAACATCCTTGAGCACAAAGGCTGCATGGTAGATCTTATCCAGAGTCAGCATGGTTTTCTCCCTCTATTTTTATCGTTCCCTGCTCTGCGGCTTTTCCACCCTCAGAGCCTTTATTTCTGGCTTATTATGCATGTTTCTCAGTATAGGTTAACAAAGTTGATTTGTCAAATGAATTTCCTTCACACCTGAAACCGAAAAAGAGAACTGCCGCAGGCATACCGCCCACAGCAGTTCTCCGTGTTTTTGTGTTTTTAACGGCCGCGGCCACCGCCGCCGCCGTGGCTGCCGCCGCCGCCCATTCCACCGAAGGAGCCGCCGCCGAAGCTGCCGCCGCCGAACGAGCCGCCCCCAAAGGAGCCGCCTCCGCGGGAGCCACCGAAGGACCCGCCGCCAAAGCCGCCGCCCATGGGAGGACGGGGCGGACGCCGGTTGTTGTTCCGGGGCGGGCGGGGCCGGTCATTGCGGGGGCCGGGGCCATAGCCCGGGCCGTATCCGGGGCCGAAGCCGGGGCCCGGAGGGGGCGGCGGGCCGGGACGGTGCCGACGGGCCGAACCTGCCATGTAGCCCCATGCGAAGGGGCCCCAGTTCCAGCCTGCTGCGTGGCCGATGGGTGCAATGAACACCCGGAACACGAACAGTACGATGATCAGCATCACCATCAGGGACATGAACAGGATCACGATGCCCAGAACGACATCCTCAAAGGTGGTGGGGCCGTCGTCCGGCTCCGCGTAGCTGCCGTCGTCGTAGCTGCCATTGTTCAGATTTACCCCATAAACACTTGCAATGGTGTCGGCCACATTGTTGGCACAGGTGATTACTGCATCGCTGTAATCGCGGTTAACAAAATCACCTTCCATGGTCTGAGCGAGGGCACTGGCCTGACTTTCCAGCGTGGTGTTGCGGAAGCCGTCGCCGTAGGTCACGTAGTAATCGCCGTCCTCGTAGATGGGCGATTCCATCACCAGCAGGATCAGCACGCCGTTGTTCTCGGAAGCCGAGCCGATGCCCCAGGCGTTGAAGGCCTGTGTTGCATAATCCTCAGTGGAATAATTACCCGTATAATCTACAGTCAGTACGCCGATCTGTGCTCCGTTGCAGCTGGACTGCAGCTGGTTGTTCAGATCAACGATGGTCTGGGTAGTGCTGTCGCTCAAAACGTTGGCGTCATCCACCACACACTGATCTCTGGGCAGATCCGGCAGGCTGGCGGCGGCAAATGCCGCCGGGCACAGGGCCGCTGCGCCCACCACAAGGGCCAGCACCAGAGCGCTTACGCGTTTTGCAAAATTTTTCATGCGAAGGGTTCAACCTCCTTTACACCGGCAATGGCTCCCAGCATGCTGGCCGGGAAGCCGCCGGTCTCTTTCTGGTAGTCGTAAACGGCATCGTTGTATTTCAGGGTGCCGATGATGGTAGCCGCACTGTTGAACTGGCCGTACTGGCCCTGCACCGCGCCCATCTTCATGGGGTCTGCGGCCTGCTCCTGCAGCTTTGCGTAGAGCTGATCGATCCGCGACCCCAGCACCTCGTTGGCCTGATACAGTGCGTGCATCGTGCTGCCCTGATAATAGGGCAGCGAGGTGAGTGCCTGACTTTTGCCGCCGTTCTGCACCGCTTCCAGACAGGCGGTAAAATCGCTCAGCGCGCTCTGTGCGGCCTGTACCTCGGCACTGTCCGCTCCCAGCGTGCTGCCGGCGGTGGTGATGATGTTTGCCGCCGTGTTCATGCGGGTGGTCAGCTCCTCGTTGAGGTTATAGCCGTTGTCTGCCGCCACACCCACCGTGTACCATTTGCGGACTTCGTTGTACCGGCTGTGCAGCTTGGCGCTGCCAAAGCCCAAAAAGGCCGCCAGCATCACCACCACGCTCAGCGCCAGTGCAGCTGCGCGGGTGGAAAGGGCTGCGGGCAGCTTTGCTTCCAGCCCTGCCAGCTTCTGCTGCAGAGGTGTCAGCGGCACGGCCTGCTCCGGCTGCTTTTGTTCGCGGTAGCTGCCCGCGTCAAAACCGCCGGAAGTGCTGTTCTGTTTTTGCGAAAAATCTGCGTTTGCCATCTCAGCTCCGGATCTCCATCATTTTTGCTTTCAGTTCGTCCTCGATGCGGTTCAGCTCCTGCTCGGCGGCAGCGCGCTTTGCGCGGCCCTCGCTCTGGATCTTGTTCAGCTCGTCCAGCGTCTCGATCAGGCTCTTGTTGGTCTGCTGCAGGGTCTCGATGTCCACCACACCGCGCTGGCTCTCCTTTGCGGTCTCGATGGTACCCATCTTCAGGGCCTCGGCGTTCTTCTTGAGCAGGTCGTTGGTCATGTCGGTCACGGCACGTTCGGCCTGCATGGCCTGCTGGCTGTGGGCCAGACCCAGTGCCAGCACCATCTGGTTCTTCCACAGGGGGATGGTGTTGACGATGGTAGACTGGATCTTCTCTGCCATCATGGTATTGTTGTTCTGCAAAAGGCGGATCTGCGGCCCCATCTGCAGGCTGATGTTGCGGGTCAGCTCCAGATCATAGAGCTTCTTCTCAAAGCGTTCGCACTGGTCGGCCAGATCACGAGCCGCCTGTGCATCCTCCGGCAGGCCGGAAACCTTGGCCTTATCCATGGCCTGCTGCAGCTCGTTTGCGCGCACATCGGCCAGCTTCTTTTTGCCGGCAAGGATATACATGCTCAGCTCCTTGAAGTAGGCCATGTTCAGATCATACATCTTATCCAGCATGGCGATGTCCTTGAGCAGCTGCACCTGATGGCCCTCCAGCATGGACTGGATCTTTTCCACGTTGGTCTCGGCCTTGTTGTACTTCATCTTCATGGCATCCAGCTGGTCGCCCTTCTTCTTGAAGAAGCCCAGAATGCCCTTTTTCTCCTCCTCACCGGCATCAAAGCTCTTCAGCTCACCGATCAGGCTGGTGATCATGTCGCCCACTTCGCCCAGATCCTTGGTGGCCACCTTGGAAAGGGCGGCCTCGGAGAAATCGCCGATCTTCTTCTGACAGGCGGAGCCGTACTGCAGCACCTGCTGGCTGTTGGTAATATCGATCTTTTCAGCAAACTGATCCACCATGGCCTGCTCCTCCGGGGTCAGGTTCACCTGCGGCTGCTCCGGTGCGGCTGCTTCCTGCTGGGCGGGTGCTGCCTTTTCCTCTTCTGCCGGGGTGGGGTCCAGCGTCAGGGTGGGTACTGCGGGTGCATCGAGGTCAAAGTTGAATGTATTATCAGCCATAAGAGATTCCTTCCTTTCCAAATACCATTTACCTTTTTTAGCTCAGGCCCTGCCCTTTGAGCATGTTCTGCAGCACCGTGATGTCTGCAGAAAGGTCCATGCTCTCGGCGGCGTACAGGGCATCCAGCTGGTTTTCAAACGCCGTGGCAATGGAAGCAGCATTGTGCTCCACCTCGGTACGGATGGCTGCGGCATTCTCGCCGCGCACGCCCTGCTTTGCCAGCTTTGCATACTGCTGCAGAACGTTCACCGCATCCGGCAGGTAATAGTTTGCGAACCTGCGCACCTGCTTTGCCTTTTCCGGGTTTGCTTCCACCGCTTCCACAATGGAGCGGCCCGCCTTTTCCATGCGGGTCATGGCGGCAGAGAGCTGCGGGTCCGGCAGCTGCTCGTTGAGGGTGTGCAGGGTATCCAGTTTCTGCTGAATGTCGGTCAGCATCGCGTCCACATCCTCCACACCGGTGTGGAAAGGCACTTCGTGCTCCACCACCCGGGGCGGGCAGACCTTCTGTGCCGCACCAAAGGCCACAAATGCACCGCCCAGCGCCGCCAGCAGCGCCCACAGCTTATACACCGGCAGGACCGCGCACAATACCAAAAAGACCAGTGCCATTGCATAAAATGGCAGAACGCTGGGCTTTCTGGTGCGGATGATCTTGCTCATGTTTCTTCTCCTTGTCCGGGGCATTGCCCCTTATGTCATCCATAATACCGCACCCCGCGAAAAACGCAAGGCTTTCACGGATAATTTACAACCTGGCCATCATTTGTTGATCCACGGCAAGAGGGCCGCGCCCCAGATTTCGCGCAGCTTTTCCGGGCGGCAGGCAGCGTTTGCCGGGCTGGTGCTGGGCAGCTTTACCGCTGCAATGCCGGACACCGGCTGCAGATACTTTGTATAGATCCGGTATGCGGTGGCTCCGTTGCAGAATACTGCTTCGATGGGTGCCTTTGCCAGCAGAGCGGCAATATCATTCGGCACTGCATCCTTGATGGAAGCGTCCGCTGCGCCGGTGATGGTGCAGCGTTCCAGCGTGTCCCAGAGGGCCAGCCCATGGCGCAGGATGATTTGCTTTTTGGCTTCAATGTCCTCACGGGCAGGCACCGGCTCACCGGTCAGCGCGGCCAGCACGGGCCAGAAGCGGTTCTGCGGGTGGCCGTAGTAAAAGGCCATCTCCCGGCTTTTGGGGCTGGGCCATGTGCCAAGGATCAGCGCCCGGCTGCGCACGTTATACACCGGTTCAAAGCTCATTGTCCGCCTGCACTTTCAATTTTATCCCAAGGCGAGCCAAGGTCGCGGCCGGACGGCTCTGCTCTGGGGCCGTCGAACCACAGCTCATCGATCAAGTCGGCAAGGCCGTCCTCCCGCACATCGCCAATGATGCGGTCGGCGGCAGCCTTTGCGTCCGGCGTGCCGTTTGCCATGCAGCAGCCAAGGCCCGCTGCCTTCAGCATGGCCACATCGTTGGCAGAATCGCCTGCTGCCACGGCATCGGCCAGTGTCAGGCCCATCTTTTCGCACAGGTCGGCAAGGCCAACGCCTTTGTCCATTCCACCGCGCACGATGTCGTAGTAGCACAGGCCATCGGCATTCTGCGCGCCCACCTGCATCCAGTGCAGGCCCAGATGGCCGTACTTGGCGTTGAAGTCCGCCACACGCTCCGGCGGCATGGCCGCAAAGGCCGCGTGGGGCATATCGATCAGGTGGCGGTCCTGATCTTCGCCGTCCATACAGTCCAGCCCGATGCTGTTCATCTGCTGATAGCCCCTATGCAGGTATTCATACTCGCAGTAGGCGTAGCAGGCATCCCTGAAATTGAACTGCAGCGGATAGTTATAATCCTCGCAGAAATCCACCAGCGCGTACATTTCCTCAGCGGTGAGCGGGTGCTCGGCCACGATGCGGCCCTCGCGGTCCACCACACAGGCACCGTTGCAGGTGATGGCATAATCGAACCGGATGCCGCCCAGCTGGCCTTTGAGGTTGACGCACGGATACGCACGTCCGGTGCTGAGCACAAATCTGCCGCCTGCGGCCTGCAGCTTTTTGATGGCTTTTACCACCTTCTGACGCGGCTTGCCCTCGCCAAAGGGCACCAGTGTGTTGTCGTAATCGCTTGCCAGAATCTTATATTGCATTCTATTCTCCCCTATGGAACTGAGTTTTGTACCAGTATACCATACTTTTTTAAAATTGGGGTGCATTTGGGCATAAAAATAAGGCTACTGCACAGAATTCCATGCAATAGCCTTATTTTGTTTCACGATGCTGCTTTCTTTGCAGCTTCTTCTCGGGATCACGCAAACACGGCCACGACCACCTGCATTGCCACGCCGAGGAATGCGCCTGCACCCCATGTCAGGCCGGTGATGAACAGGTTCTGCTTCCACGAAGGATTGGTGCGCCACAGCACCGCAAGGCCCACGCCTGCACCGGTGCAAAGGCCCGCCACCAGACTGGAAAAGCGCAGAGCACCCTCCACATACAGCTGGGTCAGCAGCACGCTGGCGGCGCAGTTGGGGATCAGGCCCACCAGCGCAGCCACTACCGGCTGGAAGAAGCCCATACTGCCCAGAAGGTCTGCAAACACATCTTCGCCCACGCCTTCCACGATCAGGCCGAACACCAGACTGAACGCAAAAATGAACACAAAGATCTCCAGCGTGTGGCGCAGGGCCGCTTTCCAGATGGGGGCGGGCTTGCCCTCTTCGTCGTTGTGCTCCTCGTGACAGTCCACCTCGTCGGCATGGCCGGTGTAGCCGCCGCGCAGCGATTTGGGCAGCACGCCGCGCAGCACAAAATCCAGCACAAAGCCCACCACAATGGCGTATACCACCTTGATGACCATGAGCACAGCCAGCTTATCCCAGTAGGCCGGCATGGATACCAGCAGCGGGATGGCTTCGTCGCTGGTGGCAAGGTAGACGGCCATCAGGGTGCCCAGCGTGATGACGCGGGAGGAGTAGAAGTTGGACGCAATGGCCGAAAAGCCGCACTGCGGCACACAGCCCAGCACCGCGCCCGGAATCGCGCCCCAGCGCCCGCCGCCTGCCAGCAGTGCTTCAATGCGCTCACCGTGGCGGGTCTCGATATACTCGATCAGAAGATAAGCCAAAAACAGGAAGGGCAGCATCTTGGCGGTGTCCACCAGAGATTCGCCCAGAACATCCAGAAACAGTTCCATATACGCTCCTAAAAACGACCGTTCGTCGCTTCATTTTAGTAAATTGCAAATTGGTTGCATTTTTGAACAGGGATGATTATACACGATATTCTCTCCAATTGCAATACCAAAATGCAAATTAGTTGCGAATTTATGTTATGGAACGCTGCATCGCAAAAAATACAATTTCCTTAGCTTATGCGCAAAGCAACGCGGAGCGCATTCAAAATCGTCCCACACAGCAGGAGTCTGCCTTTTGTTTTACCCCTTCATTGGCACAAAGCCCACAAGGTCTTTTACCACCTCGCCGCCGATGATCAGGCCGGCCACCGAGGGTACAAAGGCATTGGAGCCCGGCACCGAGCGGCGCTGGGTGCACTTGCGTTGGGTGCCCGGAGGGCAGATGCAGTGATTCTTGCAGCTGATAGCGTCATCCTCGATGGGGGTCATGGCAGGCTCTTTGGAGTAGACCACCTTCAGGTGCTTGATTTTGCGCTTGCGGCACTCGGTGCGCATCACCTTGGCCAGCGGGCAGACCGAGGTCTTGTAGATATCGGTCACTTCAAAGCGGGTCGGGTCCATCTTGTTGCCTGCGCCCATGGAGCAGATGATGGGGGTGCCTGCCTCCTTGCACTTCATCACCAGCGCCAGCTTTCCGGTAACGGTGTCAATGGCATCCACCACATAGTCGTACTGGGTAAAGTCGAACTGGTCCTGTGTTTCCGGGCCAAAGAAGCACCGGTGGGTGGTCACCCTGATGTCCGGGTCAATGTCGTGGATGCGCTGCGCAGCCACATCTACCTTATATTGCCCTACCGTGCTGCGGGTGGCGATAATCTGGCGGTTGAGGTTGGTCAGGCAGACTTTATCATCATCGATCAGATCCAGTGCCCCCACGCCGCTGCGCGCCAGCGCTTCCACCGTGTAGCCGCCCACGCCGCCGATGCCGAACACCGCCACGCGGGAATTGTGCAGTTTTTCCATAGCTTCCGCGCCCAGCAGCAACTGCGTGCGGGAATACTGATTTTGCATTTTGTTCTCCTTGTTACTTTTCCACTCTCGTAATGGTGCCGCCGCCCAGCACGGTGTCGCCCTGATACAGCACCACGGCCTGACCGGGCGTAGGGGCGCGCTGGGGCTGGTCAAATTCCAGCCGGAAGCCGCACTCCGCCGGGTAGACGGTGGCGGCCTGCTCCACCTGATGGTACCGGGTGCGGGCTGTGACCCGCAGCGGCCCGGTCAGCTCCGGAATGGCGATCCAGTTCACCTCGTCCGCATACACGATGCGGTCGAACAGCATCTCCTCCGGCCCTACCGTGACGGTGTTTGCCTGCATGTCCTTGCCGCAGACGTACACAGGTGCCCCCATGGCAAGGCCCAGCCCCTTGCGCTGGCCGATGGTGTACCGCACCGCGCCGTTGTGGGGGCCCACCACCCTGCCGCTCTCATCCAGAAAATCACCTGCCGGGTAGTGTTTGCCGGTGAAGTCCTCCATAAAGCGGGCATAGTCGCCATCCGGCACGAAGCAGATGTCCTGACTGTCGTGCTTGCGGGCATTGACAAATTTGTGCTGCTCCGCGATCTCGCGCACCTCAGTCTTGTGCAGGCCGCCCAGCGGCAGACGGATATGCGCCAGCTGCTCCTGAGTGAGGTTGTAGAGCACGTAGCTCTGGTCCTTGCCCTCGTCCAGCCCCTTTTTGAGCAGGAAACGGCCGGTGGCCTCGTCCTGCTCCACCCGGGCATAGTGGCCCGTGACCACATACTCCATGCCGTGTGCCCGGGCCCAGTCCAGCAGATGGCGGAACTTCATATATTTATTGCAGTCGATGCAGGGGTTCGGCGTGCCGCCCGCCTCATACACGCGGACGAATTTTTCAATGATCTGTTCCCGGAAGTCGGCCGTGAAATCCAGCACCTCGTACGGGATATCCATGGCATACGCCACCTCTGCCGCGTCCTCGATGTCCTTTTCCGAGCAGCAGGTGTGAAAGCCGGACTGTCCCAGCGTTTCGTTGCGGGTGAGCCGCATGGTGATGCCGGTGCAGTCATAGCCTGCCTGCTGCATGAGCCATGCCGCCACCGAGCTGTCCACGCCGCCGCTCATGGCAATGAGGGCACGCGGCTTTGAATCAGGGGTCTGTGTGGTCATAAGTTCTCCTTTGGTGCATTCAACACACTAAAACAGTAGTATAATAGTAACTCTGAAAAAAGAGCTTGTCAAGACGCAGCGAGCTGCTGCACTGCGGCCAGCAGGGCTTGCCGCTCGTTGGGATATTCTTCCCGGATCACACCGTCCAGCAGCGCTTCCAGCACTTTGCGGATGCCCGGCCCCGCCGGGACACCTGCCGCCATCAGATCACAGCCATTCACAGCCAGCTGGCTGACGCGGCAGCATACGCCGTCCGCGTCCAATTGTTCGGCCAATTCGGAAAGTGCAGCAAAATCAGCCGCCCGTTCCGGCTGCAGGGCTGTGCCCAGTGCTGCCAAACGCTGCACGGTACACAAGTTATATTTGCCCAGTAGTCGGCGGGCGTAGATAGTAAAGTCGGGTGTGACGGTAGTTTCTCTGAGGACCGTCCGCTGGGGTGGGACCCTGTTGCCGAAGGCAATAGGGCGGGCGATGGAATGGCCTGCAACGGCAACGACTGCCGCCTGCGGCGGAAACAAGGAGTTGCTGTTGGGGCAGCGGCCAGCAGGATGCGAGTGCTGCTCAAAGCACGAAGCATCCGCTGGGTGCCGCAATCCGTACTCGTGTCCGAAGAGAAAGCTACCGTCACGCCTTCTGGCTTCCCGCACCAGCACCGCCGTTTCCTCAATACAGGCATTGGAGCAGCGCAGGCGCTTGAGGGTGCGGCGGATGCCATCCTCGCCAAGGCTGTACAGCAGCGCCGCCAGCCGGATGGGCAGGTTTTCTGCACCCGCCGGGCAGGCATCCACCACCGGCTTTGCCGCCGCCAGTGCCTCCGATGAAAGCTCCGGCAGAATAACAAGCAGTATTTTTTCGTTAAGATATGCCGCAGGGGCGGGTGCGCTCAGCAGTTTTGCAAGCTCTTCCGCGATGCGCTCCACCGATACGCAGTCCAGATGGGCACACAGCTCCTGTGCCGCCTGCGCCGTGGGCGGGTCGATGGCAAAGCCAAACCGGGCTGCGAAGCGGTACAGCCGCAGGATGCGCAGCGCGTCCTCGGTGAACCGCTGGCGGGGCACACCCACCGCCCGTACGATGCCGCTTTGCAGGTCGGCCTGCCCGCCAAAGGGGTCCACAAAGCCCTCTTTTTCATTGTAGGCCATGGCGTTGATGGTAAAATCCCGCCGGGCCAGGTCCTCCCGCACATCCGGCACAAAATGCACCTCGTCCGGGTGGCGGCCATCTGTGTAGGTGCCTTCTGTACGGAAGGTGGTGATCTCGTAAAGGGCACCGCTCTGCTTCACCGTTACCGTGCCGTGCTGCAGGCCGGTGGGGATGCACCGCTGCGCGCCGAACAGCTCCATCACCTGCTGCGGCAGAGCACTGGTGCACAGGTCCCAGTCGTGCGGTGTAAGGCCCAGCAGACTGTCCCGCACGCAGCCGCCCACCACGTAGGCTGCATAGCCCGCCCTGTGCAGGGTGTCCAGCAGCTCTGCCGCACCCTCGTCCATCCGGATGGTCATGGCTGTGCCTCCTCGTACTGCAGGGTGATGCTTTTGCCGTCAAAGCCGCACTCCGCCGCCGGGAAGATGCTCTGTGCCTGCGCGGCATACTCCTCCGGGTCGGTGATCATGGGGGAATAATGGGTCAGCCAAAGCCGCTTTGCTCTCGCCTGCGCGGCAAGGGTCGCGCTCTGCCCAAAGGTGCTGTGCCCCCACTGACGGGCCTGGTCTTCCTGCTCCGGAAGGGCATAGGTGGCATCGCATATCAGCAGGTCTGCGTCATGCGCCGCCTGCAAATAATACGGGCAGGGGGCCGTATCGCCGGAAAATACCACGCTCAACCCCTTGCGCGGGGCGCCCAGTACCTGCGCAGGCTGCACCGTTCTGCCCTCCACGGCAACGCTCTGCCCTTTCTGCAGCAGCTTCCATTGCTGCACCGGCACCCCCAGCGCCCGGGCCTGCTCCGGCGAAAATTTGCCTGCACGGGGCAGCTCCAGCCGGTAGCCAAGGCTTTTTACCCGGTGCTTTGTGGCAAACGGCACCAGCCGCGCACCGGCAGGCCAGCCCTCGCTCAGCGCATCCAGCGCCAGCGGCTGGCCCTGCATAAGCACCTGCGGCTTCACCGGATAGGGCAGCGGGCCGGTCAGTGCCCGCACCGCCGCCCAGATATCCGGCAGGCCCTCCGGACCCAGCAGCGCAAGCGGCCTTGTGCGGCCCTGCGCCCCCAGAGTCTGCAAAAGACCCGGCAGACCAAAGATGTGGTCGCCATGGTAGTGGGTCAGGCAGATGGCATCTGCCCGCATCAGGTTCACGCCTGCCCGGTGTGCCGCTGCCTGCGTACCCTCGCCGCAGTCCCACAGCAGGCCGTGACCGCCGCAGGCAGCAAACGCCGCCGAAAGCGCCCGGTCCGGCAGTGGCATGGTAGCCGCAGTGCCCAGCAGTGTAATGGTCAGCATAAAATCGCTCTCCCTGCACAGTAGATTTCGATATTTTATTGTACCACAGCCCAGCACGTTGCACAATCACTGCTGGCCGCGCATAGCATGGGCCAGCACAGCAAAAAGGGGGGCAGCGGGATGAGACGCAAAAAAGGGGATCCTTTTTCCGGCAGGCCGCACAGCGGCCTTGGATGGGTGCTTCTGCTCGCCGCACTGGCCCTGTTTCTGCTGGCCGGTGCGCCCGGCTGCATGGCCCAGCGGATGGCGTGGTCTGCCCGGGGAACGATGATCTTTCTGCCCAGCGGGTTTTGAAAAAATGGGAGCATCCTGCTGCACAGAACACTCCCATTTTTCTTTTTATTTTCCATCCGAATAGGGCAGCTGGCCGGTCAGGGTCAGCGTTTCGGCAAGTTCGTCCTCCGAGCGGAACCGCCACGCCGCCGCTCCCACGGCCACATAGCAGGCATCGGCACGACCCTCCGGTGTAACGGCAAGGATCATCGTTTCACCGTCGCCCACCGCCGTTACCATGCCATCCGCACTCACAGTTGCCACGCCCGGATTGCTGCTGAGCCATGTCATCGTTCCGTTTTTGGTGCCTGCAGCCTGCGCGGTCAGCTTCTGACTGGCTCCCACTGCCTGCAGCAACATGGCATTTTTGCTCATCTGCACCCGTCCGATCTCCGATGTGACCGTTACCGTGCAGCGCAGCACCTGCCCGGCTGTGGTCAGTGCGCTGATGACGGCCTTGCCGGACCCCTGCGCCTTTACGGTACCGTTTGTGCTTACCGATGCCACCGCCGGGTTGCTGCTGACCCACTGCCGCACATAGGTAAACCCGCCTTTGTTCTGTTCCAGCTTCAGCTGTTTCGTCGGGGCAGGCTCCTGCTCTGTAATGGTAAGCGTCAGATCGCTGGTGTTCAGCACCAGGCGGCTGGCTGTGCTTTTGCGCACCGTGATGGTACAGGTGGTCTTTTCGCCGCGCTCATTGCGGGCCGTGACGGCCGCTGTGCCCTCGGCATGGCCGGTCACCTTGCCGGTGCCGTCCACCGATGCCACTGCCGGATCACTGGAAGTCCAGATCAGAAAGAAGTAGTCGTTGGGTGCCTGCACATTCAGGTAGGCCACCGGAGCCGGGTCTCCTTCGGTGATATCCAGCGTCAGTTCGGCAGTGTCCAATGTCATGCCGCTGTCCGGCAGCGGCTGCTCCTGCGCAGCATAGGCCGAAAACGCCCCGGCTGCAAACAGTTCTGCGCACAGCACCACTGCACAAACACACGCTTTGAACCCCTGCTTCATGGGCTTTGCCCTCCCCGCCTGCTTTGCTGCAAGATCCTTTAAATATTCCTGTCTCCGTATTATTTTACACGCAGTGCAAAACCGGGTCAAGTTTTTTGCCCATTCTGCCGGGCAGCTGAGCCTTATTTTGTGGAGAATAATAAAATCCGCTTTTCAATTTTGTACAAAACGCCGCCGCACCCGGCAAACCGGATGCGGCGGCGCTGTTCTGCTTTTGAATTTTCAGCTTAGTAGTTGATCTTTTTCAGCTCAAAGTAGCTCTGCGGATGTGCGCACACCGGGCACTTGAGCGGTGCGGACTTGCCGATATAGGTGTAGCCGCAGTTCCGGCACTGCCATACCTGCTGCTCCTCGCGGGCAAAGACCTTGTTGTTTTTCAGGTTTTCAGCCAGCGCACGGTAGCGCTCCTCGTGCTCCTTCTCGATCTGTGCCACCATGGTGAACAGTGCTGCGATCTGAGGGAAGCCCTCTTCTTTGGCCTCCTTGGCCATGCGGGGGTACATCTCGGTCCACTCGTCGTGCTCACCGCCTGCTGCCATGTCCAGACAAGTCAGGGTATCGGGGATCGCGCCGCCGCACAGCAGCTTGAACCAGATCTTTGCGTGCTCCTTCTCATTGCCGGCGGTCTCCTCAAAGATCGCGGCCAGCTGCTCGTAGCCTTCTTTTTTTGCCATGCTGGCAAAGAAGGTGTACTTGTTGCGTGCCTGGCTCTCGCCTGCAAACGCTTCCATCAGATTTTTCTCGGTTTTGGTACCCTTCAGTTCCATGATGCTCTCCTTTCAAAAACGGATCTTCTGTCAGGATCGACCGATCCCGGCTCTATCATTCAGCCCGGCGGTAATTTTTTCGCCTGCGGCTCAGGTTCTGAACAGAGTATACCATATTTTTTGATGGAAATCAAGAACAGTTCCTATTTATTCTGAGAATATTTCTCAGTTATGCTGCTTCAGTGCACACACAGCAATGCTCAGGGCGCTCCACGCTGCCTGATACATCAGCACCGTTGCCACCGAAAGCTCCCAGATGCTGCCTGCACTGGTGAGCAGCGCTGCAATGATAATGGAGAACAGCACCGAGACCATCTGTACCGTGGTGGCGCTGCTCTCGGCGTTCTGGGCCTGATCCGCAGCCTGCAGACCGCCGGTCAGGCTGGCAAACGCCTTGAGATGGATCATGCAGCAGGTGTCCTCCGGGTCTGCCGGTGCGGCCTTGATGGCGTTGCACTGCTCCTGATCCAGCACGGTGATCATGCCTTCCGGCAGGCGGTATGCTTCGGTAATGTGGTGTGCAGTCAGACTGGGGTCCTGGCATGTGACCAGCAGGCGGATGTTCTCCTTTTGCAGTACGGCAAGGCTGCGGGCCACATTGCGCCCGCCCACATATTTCAGCACGAACATAGCGTGCAGATTGCCGGACACAGCCAGATACAAAATTTGCAGCTCGCCGTTCTTCGAGTGCTGCATCTCGTATTCCTCGTCCGGCAGCGGCACGCCCTCCTGCTCCAGATAGCGGCGGGTACCAATGAGGATGCGGTTGTTATCGCACCAGGCGGAAAAGCCCAGCCCATGGTGCTGCTCCAGATCCTTGACCGGGAACAGGATGTCTGTGCGTTCCTCAACGATCTGGCGGAACAACCCCTTCAGGGTGCCGTGGCTCTCGTTCAGCACGCTGGCCGCGTACAGGATGGCGCGGTCGATGCGGCCGCCCTTGAAGATGCGGATATCCTCCAGCTGTGCGCTGTCGGCGGTGAACAGGTCGTCTGCATCGATCTGCAGCGTATCAATGCCGCCCAGCTGCTCAATGGCCTGCCAACCGGGCACGACTGCGCCCACAGCCGCAGCCGCACGCTGCAGCCGTAGCGAGGCAACGCCCGCGATCAGGGTAGAGGAAAGCGGTGCGCCCATGCACAGCACAGCTGCCATGGCAGCCGCAGCTTTGTTCCAGCCGGCACCTGCCAGCAGGAACAGCACACCGCTGAGCAGGGCAACGCCCAGCAGGATGTACGAAACTTTGCGTGCACGGCGCTCGCTTGCGCGTTCGCTCAAGCTCTGCTCCACAAAGCCGTCAGCTTCCTTCATCGGGCGGCTCAGCAGCACCCAGGGGTCCTTCTGTTCCAGATCCCGTGCAAGGGCACGCAGCAGGTCTTTGTCCTTGGCGCGGTAGGCGCCCTCGAACTCCATACCATTGGTCACCAGCTCATAGCCGCCCTTGACAGCAGCCAGCATCACCCGGCTGCCCAGCAGCGCAAGGAACAGCCCCAGCGCGGCCATGCCGCTGAGCAGCGAGATGCCGGTGGTGCCGCGGTAAACATTTGCGTTCAGCATGGCTGTGACCGCCTGCACCAGCGCTGCCACTGCGGCCAGCGCCGGCATCGTCTCGGAAGAAGGCCGTCCGCGCAGGCCGTTCAGGCCGTCGCGCAGCACCGGGAAGCCCACGCACAGGCTTGCTGCCAGCAGCAGCAGGTTTGCACCATAGAATGCCGCCGGGGCAGCATCCGGGTCCAGCGCCGCCATGGCGGGCAGCAGTCCATCCGACACCAAACCAAAATGCAGCAGCACCACAGCCAGAATGCCGCCCAGCACGCAGCGCAGCGTCAGCTCTGCACTCATACGGTGCAGCTTATCCGCCGTAGCCTCCGGCTCGGTCAGCTCCGTTTCTGCATGTTCCTCCGGAGACACCGCGTCCTCCGCCTCAGCTTTCAGTTCCGGCTGTGGCGCAGCGGGTGCCTTCTCCGGTGCCTGCTGCGGCTCTTCACCGTCCAGCGGCAGCAGCGGCAGGCTCATGGTGTCCTCTTTTGCGGCAGGCTCCTCTGCCGGGGCCAAAGGTGCCTGCGGTGCGTCCTCGCTCTGCGCCTTGCCAAAGAAATCGGCCACCGGCTGCTTTTCCGGCCGCTCCGTTTTTTCCGGCTGCGGCACAGGTTCCGGCTGCAGCTCCGGTGCCGTCTCCTTTACCGCTGCAAACACAGCCGCGGGCAGCGGTGCACCGGACGATTTCTTTTTGCTTTCAGCCGGTTCAGTTTCTGCTGCCGGGGCTGCTTCGGCCCTCGGTGCAGGCTTTTCCGGCTTCTGGTCGCTCAGGCCGTTGATCATCGCCTTGAGCTGTGCCATCTCCTGCTGCTCCTGCTCTTCCTGCGGCAGCAGCACCTCCGGCGCATTCTTGGGGTGCCGGAGAGGCTTTGCCGTGCTGTGCTGCTCTGCGGGTCTAGCCGCCGGGACAGCGCTCTGCCGGGGTGTTTCCGGCTTCACTGCCGCCGGGGGTTCCGCCGTTTGCGATGCAGATTTTTCCTCCGGCTTTTTGGCGGGTGCTTCCGGCTGTGTATCCTCTGCTTCCTTTTCCAGAAAAGGCCACGGGGCCAGTTCCTGTTCCGGGTCTGCCTCCGGCTTCAGCATCAGTTCCAGATCCGCTTCCGGTTCCGGCTGCGCATCTTCACCCAGCCGCACCTCACCGGTGGGCATTTCCTGCGGCTGCTCTGCTGCAGCTTCGTCAGTCTCCTGCTTTTCCTTACCACGGCCAAACAGGCCAAACCGTTTCTGCGGCTTTTCCTCCGGCTGGTTTTCGTCCCTCCGGGTCATCTCCTCCGGGATATCCACCGCCGTGGTGCTGAAAAAGGAGCGGAACTTTTCATCCGGGGTCATTTCCCGGCCATTATTTTTATCTTTCGGCATTCTAGTCCCTCCTGTAATTCAAATTGAGGTTCCGGCCCGAATGCCGGATCATGCCTGCTGTGCTGCGCGCTGGGACTGGATCTCGTACAGAATAATGCCCGCAGCCACCGACACGTTGTAGCTGTCCACACCGGTGCCCGGTGCTGCCATATCCAGCCGCACCACACCGTCGCACAGCTTTTTCACCAGCTGCGAAACACCGCTGCCCTCGCTGCCCAGCACCAGTGCAATGGGGCCGGTCAGGTTGTTCCTGCGCAGAGACACGCCGTCCATATCGGCGCAGTAGACGAACACACCCTGCTCCTTCAGGCGGCGGATGGTCTCGCCGATGTTGGCCACACGAGCCACCGGCAGGCGTTCTGCGGCACCTGCGCTGGACTTGATGACGGTAGGCGTGACCGATGCGCCGCCGCGCTTTGGGATCACGATGCCATGCGCACCGCACAGCAGAGCACTGCGCATCACGGCACCCAGATTGTGCGGGTCTTCAATGCCATCGCTCAGCACCAGAAAAGGTGCCTCGCCCTTGTCCTTGGCTTCTGCCATCAGGTCGTCTACCGTCACGTATTTGATCTCGCTGGCAAATGCCGCCACACCCTGATGGCTCTCGGTGCCGGTCATCAGGCGCAGCTTGTTGGGGTGCACCCGCTTCACCGTGGCACCCGCTTCCTTTGCCAATGCGGTATAGTAAGCCGCCACGGCCGGAGCCATGCCCTCAGCAATGAGCACGGTGTCCACGCCGGAACCGCTTTTCAGCAGTTCGGTCACCGGATTTTTGCCATAAACAAGGCTCTCGTTCTTCTGCAGCGGCTCTTCCGGGCTGCGGCGCGGACGGCGCGACTGGTTCTTTTCTTCCATGATGATTTTCTCCTTCCGTTGTATCACCGGAAGGTGCTGTGCACACCCTCCAAAAGGCGCGCCGCACTCTGGGCCGCGCACCGGTATGATCTGAAGCTGATAACTCATTTTGAAGTATAGCATAAGCCGAACTTGTTTGCCAGCAAATTACCGTTTTTTATCCGCGTCCTGCAAAAGTTTTTCTGTTCGTGGTGCCGGAGACCGTTTCCGCTTTTTTGCAGAAATGTTCTGCCGCCCTGCATCAGCTTTACCCGGCTGCTGGGTAGATATCCCTCTGTTTTGCCGGAGAAAAAAGTTTTCCACAAAAACGCGGTATACAATCCGTAGAAGAGCGATTATTTTTCCACATGTTGAAAACCCTGTGGAGAAAGTTCAAAAGTCCAGCTTTAAAGCCTGTTTTGCCTGTGGAATTCCACACTTTCCACAAGGTTTTCCACTTTTTGGTTCGACCTTTTTTGATTTCCTGCGTACAATTTGTAGAATACAAGTCGGAAATATGACAATTTTTTGAACTGCATCCTGTCCGCTTTTGCCAAATTGCCCAATATCATTTTGACGAATGTGGATCTGTGTTGAAAATCCGTCCTTCATCACGCTTTCTGTCTTTCGGCCGCTTATTGCACATTATATGGAAATTTGTTGCATTCTATCGAATATACGCGCTTCTGGCAGTAACCCCCTGCACCCTGCCAGAAACAGAATCCCCGCATTGTTACAGGAAAAACACCGGTTTGGATTGATTTTGGCCGCTGTTTGGGGTATACTAATTCTGTAGGTTCGTTAAACCGTGCACAAAGCGGATATGAAACGAGCAAGACCCCAATGATTTTGTGGAGGTAATGAATAATGTTGGTAAATGCAACCGAAATGCTGATCAAAGCACGTGATGGCCACTACGGTGTGCCTCAGTTCAACATCAACAATCTGGAGTGGACCAAGTCCGTTCTGACCGCCTGCGAGGAAATGAAGAGCCCTGTGATTCTGGGTGTTTCCGAGGGTGCCGGCAAGTACATGACCGGTTTCAAGACCGTCGCTGCCATGGTCAGCGCAATGGTCGATTCCATGGGCATCACCGTTCCCGTTGCCCTGCATCTGGATCACGGCACCTACGAGGGCTGCAAGGCCTGCATCGAGGCCGGCTTCTCTTCCATCATGTTCGATGGCAGCCACTACTCCATCGAGGAGAATGTGGAAAAGACCAAGGAGCTGGTTGCTCTGGCACACGCTAAGGGCCTGAGCATCGAGGCCGAGGTCGGTTCCATCGGCGGTGTCGAGGACGGCGTTGTGGGTGCCGGCGAGATCGCAGACCCCGAGGAGTGCGCAAAGATCACTGCTCTGGGCATCGACTTCCTGGCTGCCGGCATCGGCAACATCCACGGTGTCTACCCGGCAAACTGGAAGGGTCTGGACTTCGAGGCTCTGGACCGCATCCACAAGGCCACCAATAACATCCCTCTGGTCCTGCACGGCGGCACCGGCATCCCCGACGAGATGATCGCAAAGGCAATCAGCCTGGGCGTTTCCAAGATCAACATCAACACCGAGTGCCAGCTGGTGTTTGCTGAGGCCACCCGCAAGTACATCGAAGAGGGCAAGGATCAGCAGGGCAAGGGCTTCGACCCCCGCAAGCTGCTGGCTCCCGGCGCAAAGGCCATCGAGGCCAAGTGCAAGGAGAAGATCGAGCTGTTCGGCTGCGCAGGCAAGGGCTAAGCAGAAGCTTGTATCGTAAGGGGAACTCCACCCAATAAATATGCGGCCCCGTCACGTTGAATGCTCAACGCGGCGGGGCCGTTTTTTCTACTTTTATTCAGAAATGCGGTAATGTCCGACGATGTCCGTTCGTCTTTCCAGAACGTCCTGCTCATAAGCCGTCTGCCATGGGTCATTGTGGTGAATGACATAGGGCACTCCGTTTTTATTTCGCCAGTCAGACACGATGCCGATATGTCTTTCAAAGATCACAATATCACCGCCCTGCCATTGTTCCGTTTCGGAAACATTGGTGGTCAGTTTGACCGTATTACGGGAGAAAAAGACCTTCAGGTTTCGCACCCTGCGAAAGTCTATATTTTTATCCGGCGCTGTAATTCCATATTCTTCTGGATGTTCCCGAATGTCCGTGTCTACCAGAGCCTGCAGATCATACCCTGCATTTTTCAGAGCATATGCTACCACATCAGTACAGACTCCATAGCCGTCGTCGGGATAACCGGTCTCATAATAGCGGCTTTTGTATTTTGGATGTGTACTCACATATGCCAGTGCGCCGTTCAGGATGTCTGTCTGGTCGTCTACACCGTCACCGTCTGCGTCTGCTGTGCTGTGCAGCTGCGGGATCTGGCCAGAAAATCTATCCTTCGGTCGGACAGCAGAAGTGTGCTGATAACGGCATAAAGTCAAAATGGTAAGAGCCGCCAGCAGAAACATCCCCACCGCCCTGACTGCAGATTTTCGCTCCACCTCATATTCCCCCTTTTGATAGACACGATCTCTCCGTGCCTTTTCGTGCACTGTACGCGCAATATGTAGCAAAAATTTCTGAAGCAGATCAAACAAGAAAAACGCCTCAGAATTTCTTCTGAAGCGTTTTTTGTTCAAGTCGGCGACTACCTATTTTCACGCGCCGTTTCCAGCGAACTATCTTCGGCACAAGTGAGCTTAACTTCTGTGTTC
>NZ_WKZG01000009.1:0-128660 GCF_009679665.1 Faecalibacterium sp. BIOML-A4
CTGGCAGTCATTGGGGTTGGCATCATGGTTCTCTGGGCGGTGCTGTTGTTACTGATGTCCAGTAACAAAAAAGAAATGAAAGCCCGTAAACAGACAAAGGCTAAGGGAAGAGGAAAGCGTGCTGTACGCAGGAAAGGAAGGTGATACCTGTGAAGAAAATAGTTCTATCACTATGCCTGATACTGTGTGGTGTCTCTATACTTTCCGGTTGTACAAAAGATGAAGTTCTCGATCAGTATAATAATATTGTGCAGTCTACTGGTTCCATAGCGCTTACCGGAAATTTGTCCTTACAAGGCACGAAAGAAAAAGGGATTGATGATTATACCGGATGCTATACAGCCGACTATGAGGATTTTTCAGATACAGAGTATTTGTTCGGAGGAACTTCCATAAAGCGTGAAGCGGGTAAGGATTTGTCTATTGACTGCACTCTGGAGGTTTCGGAGGGTACTGCAAAAGTATTTTGGCTTTCTGGAGCTGATGAAGCAGTTACTTTGATTGAAACAACCGGAACATACAGCGATACAATCACACTTCCTGAAGGTGGAAACTATATCGGCATTGAATGTGAAAATTTCACTGGAAGCATTGAATTGAATATTGAATAACATTCTATCGGATAAAAAGAAAAACAAGTCATTATGTATGTTAGATATACGAGGGGGGACATATGGGAAAAATCTTTGTATTGTCGGTAACAGACCATGAAGAATATATACTTAACAGAATTATGGAGATTATTGCAGCCGAGCCAGGATTTGACCATATTGTGTCATTCCACCCTTGTAATACTCTTGTTTTTCCGGGATTGGAGCTTCGCCTGAAGGAGAGAACGGTACACCGAAACGGCGAGTTAATTTCTATGACCCATCGGGAATTTGCGACATTGGTATACTTGGCAAACCACCCGTCCTGGGTATTTTCTGCCGGGCAGATTTATGAAGAAGTGTGGGGTGAGGATGGTGAAAACTGCGGAACAGCCGTTGCCAGCGTCATTGGTCAGATCCGCAGAAAACTGACACCGGATATGCCGAAAGCGGGTTATATCCGTACTGTTTTGGGGAGCGGATACAAATTTGAAGTTCCGCAGGGTATAGCAGAATAGAGGGCTTTTTTAATTCAACTGCACCATACCCATGTAACTACAAAAAGATTTTATACATAGTCAGCACCGCCGCAATCGTATCGTTTGCGGCGGCGTTTTATTGTACAACATAACATTGAAACTATTGTATGTATTCGCATTTTTGCCCTTGTGCTGAAAAGTAGGCTATCCTATAATTAAAAAGAAAAATATCTGATTAGGACATTTCTGCAACATTTAATGTTTAGAATATCAGTATGATTGGAAAATTGGGAAAAGGAAGTGAGGGTCTTGAAGAAGATTTTAATTGTAGAGGACGATCAGCTTTTGAATCGGACCTTGGCATATAATCTGACCTCTGATGGATATGAGGTCATTTCTGTTTTTAATTTTGACAGCGCGGTAAGAAAGCTACGGGAAAATGAATTTGATGTGGCACTGTTGGATATTAACCTCCCCGATGGCAGCGGACTGGATCTGTGTGAAGAAATCCGGAATCGCGGTCAGCATACCTATATCATCTTTATCACAGCCAATGATAAGGAGAGCGATATGCTCAAGGGATATGAAGTCGGCGGTGCGGATTATGTGACCAAACCATTTTCTGTGACGGTGCTTTGCAAAAAAGTAGCGGCGGTTTTTGCAAATCTGGAACTGCGGACACCCCGGCATGATCTGTTTGATGATGGCTTTCTGAAAATCGACTTTTCCGAACAAAGTGCGTCCCTTGCCGGAGAATCCCTGGACTTTACACCGAAGGAATACCGCACCCTGTTCCTGTTCGTAAAGAATCCCCGGATTATTCTGACCAAGCGGCAGATTTTAGAGAAGCTGTGGGACATTGATGGGGACTTTGTGGATGAGCATACGCTGACGACGATCATCAGCCGTATCCGCAAAAAAATCGAAACAGACGAGAGGAAATATATTAAGACAGCTTATGGAATGGGCTATCAGTGGATCGGCGGTGAGCCTCGATGAAGCTGCAAAATTTATCTGTCAGGGCATTTTTGAGAAAAATTGTGGCGGGGACTCTGCTCACTGCCGCTTTGCTGCTGTTGATTTTTTTCCTGTTGACGAAAGATGTGCGTGTTGTCATCTGCGGCATTATTTTGACAGCTGCATTTTACATTTGGGGCATGGTTTTTCTGCACTATTTTCAAAAGAAACTTTCTCTGTTCACCGATGGTTTGTGCCAGACATTGGATCACATGATGGACAGTACAGACCGGCCCCAGGTAGACTATGAAGCGGAAACACTGCTGTCTCGGATCAGCCATCGTCTGGAACGGCTCTATAATGTGATGCAGAAAACCAGACATACGGCAGAGGGAGAAAAGGAAGAACTGCAATCCCTGGTATCGGATATTTCCCACCAGACCAAAACCCCCATCGCAAATTTGAAGCTAATCAACGAAACGATGCTGACAAGGCCATTGACAGAAGAAAAGCGCAAGGAGTTTTTGCAGGCCACAGGCACACAGCTGGATAAACTGGATTTTCTCATTCAGGGAATGGTGAAAACTTCCCGTCTGGAAACGGGGGTCATTACGCTGGAGAAACAAGATGCTGTGATCGGGGATACGCTGGTGAGCGCCATCAATGGTGTTTTGGCTCCGATGGAACAAAAAGAGATCAGCCTGTCGGTGGACTGCCCATCTGATCTGACAATATCCCATGACAGCCGCTGGACTTCCGAAGCATTGTTTAACATTCTGGATAATGCGGTAAAGTACACCTCTGCCGGTGGCAGCATCCAGGTAAGGGTACGGGATTGGGAAATGTATTTGAGGATAGATGTGACGGATACAGGCAGAGGCATCCCGGAACATTCTCAGGGCACGATCTTCAAACGCTTCTATCGGGATGAAGCGGTGCATGATATAGATGGGGTCGGAATCGGCTTATACCTTGCCCGTGAGATCATTACCATGCAGGGCGGCTATATTACCGTCGAGTCTAAAGTTGGGGAAGGATCAACTTTTTCCGTGTTCCTGCCCATAAAATAATTCTGAGGCAGTCTGTTTTGGCAGGCTGCCTTTTTTGAAAAATTTTTAGAGGACAATGGATTTTAGGACAATTCTGCAACATTTGGGATTTATGCTGACAGCAACATCATGAAATTGGAGGTGGCCTTATGGAAATCACAAAGACATTACTCATCAATGCAGCTTGCTTGCTGATCCCGCCGGTCGTTGTTGTTCTGCTGCTCCGGCACTTCTTTCCAAGAAAAATCAGATGGTCGGCTGGTGTGGTGGCTCTGGTAGATCTGGTGATCTTCTGGACAGATATTTCTTATTATGAGAGCGTTTGGCTGACGCTGTTTTTTGTTGTAATTCAGTTAGCAATGGTTTTGCTTATATCTATCCGGCTTTATAAAAAAGACACACGAAAATGAATTGTCCTAAAATTGAAGCAATTCACCCTAAAACTGTTGAGCCTTTGGGATATTTCTGCAACATTTGGGGGTTAGGATAACAGCGAAAGGAGTGAATGGCTATGACGTTACCATTTGAAAATGATACCCGTATCATTGTAAAGAAGTTGGCAAAACGAAACTTAAAAGCAGATAAAAGTCGAAACATCCTCATTATCATTACGATTGCCTTAGCTACCTGCTTGATAATGACAACGACCTTGTATTTTTTTGCTTCTCAGCGAAAATCATTAAATGATGCGGCTGGGCGTTATCAAGCAATTATCAATGAAGTCGATAATGATACAATTACGAAATTAGTAAATGACGATAGGGTTCAAGTGGGGGTAAGTCATTTATTGGGTTTAGTATCTTATGGGGACTACAAATTAACCGTTCGTTCAATAGATGAAATACTAATGAAATTAGCAAAATATCCTGATTTAGAGGGAAAATTGCCCAAATCTACAAATGAAATTGCTATCACAAAGGCGTTTCTTGATAGAGCTGGATTGTCCAAATCCATAGGCGATACTATATCGTTAAATCTGGGAGATGGAGAAAAAGATTATACCTTATGTGGTATTTTGCCTGTCGAAAATTCAAATTATTCCGTATTCGTGTCGCAGTCCTATATTGAAAACAAGATCAGCGAACCGGCATACTCCGCTTATATCCGTTTGAATGAATCTGATGGTTGGTCTAAGGCTGCTATACAAGCTGAATTATCAACATTGTGCAGAGAATTGGAAATACAGCCGGAGCAAATGCAGTTTTCAACATATTATTTTTCTCTCATTGAACAGAGAAGCAGTCAATATATCACTGTAATAGCATTTATCAGTCTTATTATCGCTTTGGCGTGTACCCTTGTTATTTACAGTCTGTTCTATGTGTCCATAGCCAGAAAAACAAAAGAATATGGAAAACTGCGGACAATAGGGGCAACTGGAAAACAGATGAAAAGAATCGTTTTTAGAGAGGGATTTCATCTTTCCAGAATTGCTATTCCGATTGGAATATTAGCCGGTGCAATAGCGGGATATGTCCTTGTCCCGCAAGGCTGGAACACTTTAATGGTATTTGTAATTGCCGCTGTCACAGCTCTGTTTGTGTATCTATGCGTTATGATTGCTGTAATTAAGCCAGCCAAAATTGCTGCTCATGTTACGCCTATTGAAGCAGTCCGTTATATGGCGGGCAATAATGATGTAATGTCAAACAGTACAAAAGTGTTACATCGTTCTCTATCCGCGAAAAATTTAGCGTTCCTTAATTTTGCGAGGAACAGAAAGAAAACCGCTTTAACGATCCTGTCGTTAGGGGTATGTGGAATTTTGCTGATGGCAAGCTCTGCATATTTTAATTCCATTGATCCCTTAGCGATGGCGCGTAGGAGTTTTCCTTACGGAGAAATTCGCCTTGAATTAGGCGATTACGGGCCGCAGGCACATAACAGCGAACAATATTCAGAACTCCAAAAATCGAATCTGCTTACAGAAGATTTTAGAGAATCCATTTTGGACATAGATGGTGTGGAAGAAATAAAAGAATACCAAGGCACCGTTTTGAATGTTCGTATGCCAACGGGAGATATTGAACCGATTGTTTCAGACGCATATACGCCAAGCTCTCAAAAATTGCTTGAACAATATTTGATTGATGGTACAGCGGATTTGCAGGAACTACTTAATAATAATGGCATTATTATTGAAAATGGCCCACAGTGGAAAGAAACTTTTGGGTGGGATGCCGCGATTGGGGACGAACTTCTGATTGAAGTTGGCGGACAAACATTGGAAGTAAAAGTAATGGGAATTGTGGATGCGAATATCCCGTATGGCGGATATGATACGCTATTTATTCCTTTAGAAATGCTGTCAAAGATCGTTCCTATTGATAACCTCAATTATCAATTTATTGTAGATACAGATGACAGTAAATGGGCAGCCGCAAAAGATGAAATACAAAAGATAATTCCACCGACTTCCAGCCTCTATGTTAGTACCTTGAATGATTGGGTAGAGGCATACAACGAAAAACTATTGAACTATCGTATGCCAGTCTACATTTTTATTATGTTTATTGGGGTTTTTGGCATTATCAATCTGCTAAACACACTGATAACAAACATCTTGACACGGAAGCGAGAATTGGGTGTTTTGCAAGCAGTTGGTTTGAGCAGTAAACAGCTTTCAAAAATGTTATTGATAGAGGGCCTGTTCTATACATTAGGGGTGTTGCTTCTTTCCATATCATGCGGAACTCTTATCGGGTATCTTCTCTGCACCGTCTTTAGTGCAATGAGTATTTTTGGAAAAGTAAGCTATCATTTTCCGACAGTTGAAATGTTCAGTTATTTTATACTGATGCTTGCTGTCCAAATGCTTTTCTCGTGTTTCGCAATTCGGCAGATAAAAAAACAATCTCTGGTAGATCAAATACGGGAATTGTCATAAGAATTTTTGAAATGTCCGAGCATTGTAACATTTCGCGGACATTCATGATTTACAATTATGTCCTCACCCCAAATAGGAGGCAAAGACCATGAAAAAAACGATGGTGATTTCATTTATAGCTGCTGCGATGCTATTGATACCATGTACAGCTTGTCATGTAGCAGAGAGCCACAATGAAGTACTGGCACAAGAAAACAAAGAGAACACTGTTAACGGAGGATATACCATTACAGATATTACTGACCCCGTTGAAGTTCAAAGCTACATTGAGCAGCAAGGCGGTGAATATACTGCCGATATTATGGCTGTTCATCAGGTTACATTTACCGATTATACCGCAAACGACATTACAGATCCGGCAGAAATCAAAGCCTATCTGGAAAGTCAGGGGCAAGAATATAACGAGAATATTACCGCTATTCATCAGATTACTTTCATTGACGGGGAAGCGACACCAGAGGGTTCCCTTTGCGAAGTTGAAAAATGAATTGTCCTAAAATTGAAGCAATTCACCATGGATTTTTATAGCGTTTAGGACAATTCTGCAACATTTCTCCTTTACTCTATATGCAACAAATTAAGAAAGGCAGGTAACTGTTATGAAAATTTTGCAGACAACGGATTTGAAAAAATACTACGGCACAGAGCCGAACATTACCCGCGCCCTGGATGGCGTGAACTTCTCTGTGGAGGAGGGCGAATTTGTGGCGGTGGTCGGCACTTCCGGCTCCGGTAAGTCCACCCTGCTTCACATGATGGGCGGTCTGGACACACCCACCTCCGGCAGCGTGATGGTGCGGGATAAGGAGCTGGCGAAGATGAACGATGAGCAGCTTACTATCTTCCGCCGCCGCAATATCGGCTTTATTTTCCAGAACTACAATCTGGTGCCGATCCTAAATGTCCATGAGAACATCGTCCTGCCGGTGGAGCTGGATGGGGATACGGTGGATCAGAAATTCATGGCGGATGTGGTGTCCATGCTGGGACTGGAGGATAAGCTGAAGAATATGCCAAACAACCTCTCCGGTGGCCAGCAGCAGCGTGTGGCTATCGCCCGCGCTCTGGTGTCAAAGCCCGCTATCGTCCTTGCCGATGAACCCACCGGAAACCTGGACAGCAGGACCAGCGCCGATGTGCTGGGGCTTTTGCAGAGAACAAGCCGTGAATTTAACCAGACGCTGGTAATGATCACACATAATGATGCCATTGCCCAGCTTGCAGACCGTATCGTGCGGATTGAGGATGGCAAAATCGTTGGATAAAGGAGGTGGCAGACATGACATTGCCTTTTGAAAATGATACAGGGCCGGTCATTAAAAAATTGGCGTCACGAAGTATTCAGACAGATAAGCGGCGCAACCTGTTTGTGATCGTAACGATTGCTCTGGCGGCAGCTTTGATGGCAGCGATTTTTTGTGCAGGAGCGGGAAGTGACAGAAAACTGGAGGCGGACATTCGGGGACAGTATCAGGCGGTTGTGGTGAATTGTGACCGTGATACGATTGAAAGACTGAAAGACTGCCCGGAAGTGGAACGCTGGGGCCTTTCCCAGAATTACGGTTCTGCCCGCTATGGTGACAGCGTTCTGACTGTGGAGTATGCGGATGCCAACTGGATGGAATTGGGTAAGAAGCCTTCCTTTACTGGGACACTTCCGCAGGCTGCCAATGAAATTCTGGTAGAACGGGCATTTCTTGATTATTTTGAAATCCCGGCAGAAGTCGGGCAGAGCATAGAGGTGGATTTGGGAAACGGAAAGCAGACCTATACCGTCAGCGGTATCATGGATGTGGAGAATGACTCCCGTATGTTCCAGCTTTATGTATCTGAAGCATTTGTGGAGGAGATGGCGCAGGGAGAGCCGCTGTTTGAATTTCGGCTTCGTTATACTGGTGCTGATAGTATGGAGCTGGAGCAGCTCAAGGCGGATATTGCAGCATTCCTTTCTGCCAACGATGTCTCAGAGGATCAGATTTTTTACAGTTCCAACTATTTCGATATGCAGGGCTTTAAGTCCGGCGTGATGAAATATTACATTCCCGTGGCAATCCTTTTGCTGGTTGCCTGTGCCGTGGTCATTTACAGTATCTTTTTCATTTCCGTAAAGGGCAAAATGCGGGAATATGGACGCCTGAAAGTGATTGGCACAACACCAAAACAGATCCGGCGGATCGTGCGGCGGGAGGGATTGCTGTTATCTCTTTGCGGTATCCCGCTGGGGCTTTTGGTTGGAGGGGCCATCGGGTTTGCCATTTTCCCGGCACATTGGAGCTGGATGGGCAATCTGCCTTATCTGGCTGCGACCGCAGCAGCCTGCGCCCTGACGGTATTTCTGTCCATTCATGCGCCTGTCCGCATGGCGGCGAGGGTATCCCCAATCGAAGCGGTCCGCTCCAGTGGTTATGAAACGGCAACAGACCGGAAAGATCAGAAAAACCACCGCATTACGCCGTTCTCTATGGCACAGATGAACTTTAGGCGGAGCAGGAAAAAGACGGTCATCACTCTGGTATCTTTGGGATTGACGGGTGTGTTTTTGGTAACAGCCGCTACGGTACTTAACTCCATCAGTCCCGAAAAGATGGCGATAGAAGCCATGGGAGATCACTGTAACTATGAGGTCAGCTGGATGGATTCGGGAGGCGCGGAAGGATTGCCTGCCATCGCACGGGAAAATCCATTGACAGAAGAACTTCGTCAGGAGCTTCTTGCCATAGATGGTGTGGAATCTATCACCAGCCATGAAGTAACATCCGTAACGGTGAAACTCCCCCAGGAAAGTGTTGCATTAAAGTTCCCTGTGTTTGACAGAGAGCAGATGGAACAGTGGCTGCCGGAGGAAAATCTGGAACAGGGCAGCGCAGATTATGAGGAGCTTGCCGCGAACAACGGTGTGGTCGTGACTGATTCGGAAGATCATCTTTTAAGTATGTTTTATGGCTATACGCCTGCTGTCGGGGATGTGCTGACCTTTGAATCCATGGACGGTAAGACCATAGAAGTAACGGTCATGGGGATTGCGAAACCGTCAGTGACATCGGGCACCGGCGCATGGGGCCTGTTTACCCTTACAGAAGAACTGGCCGATCAGCTCTACCCGGACATTGAGAACAGAGAGGCTGTTTGGAATGTCCATACATCGGAGGACTCGGATGCGCTCAGGGCGTCTATTTTCAGCCTGCTGGAAAATCCGGTGCTGACGGTCTTTTCCAGAGCAGACCATGCGGCATCCCTGGAATCGCAGCTAAAGATGATGACCCGCGGTGTTTATCTGCTGCTGGCGTTCCTGTTTGTGTTCTCCATGGTAAATCTGGTCAACACCCTGATGACCAATCTGCTGGCAAGGCAGCAGGAGCTTGGGATTTTGCAGTCTGTGGGAATGACCGGAAAGCAGGTTTCCCGTATGCTGATTGCAGAATGCCTGTGGTACGCAGGGGTTACGGTATTTTTGTCGGTTGGCATTGGCGGGATACTGGGCTGGATCTTTGACTATGTGATCAGCAGTTTTAATATTTTCGGGGAACTGTCCTATCAATTCCCTTTGATGGAAACGGTTGTTTTTGTTCTGGCACTTTTGGTCGTGACCGGAATCTTCTCTGTGGTTGCTGTCCGTTACTCTAAACGGCTTTCCCTTGTAGAGCGGATCAAGACCATGGACTAACCAGAGGCGGCGGCTTCCGATGTGAAGCCGCCGCTTTGCTGACAGCAGAAATATAAGACTTAAAGGAGATGATCAAAATGACAGTACCATTTGAGAATGATACAGGAAATATTGTCAGGAAACTGGCAAGAAAAAGTTTGAAAAGTGAGAAGCGTCGGAATCTCATGGTGGTGATCGCCGTTGCGCTGGCATCCTGTCTGATTTGTTTTTCGATTGTGATGGCTTTGTCTACCCGGCAGATAGAGAAAAATCATGTGGAGGATACCTATGAGGCGGTCTATACCAGGATTACCGAAGAAGATGTGTCCACCCTGAAGGGGCTGGATGACTTCTCAAGGGTAGGAGAGTATTATATGCTGGCTGTGGAACCTGCGGAGCAGGGATACAATGCCTCCTATATTTATTGTGATGAGGAAACGATGTATATTGCCCGTGACCAGATGAAGTTGCTGGAAGGCCGACTGCCCCAAAAGGAGGATGAGGTGGTGGTGAGCCGTTATTTCCTTTCCAACTATGGTGCAGACGCCGGGATAGGTGAAAAGGTTATGCTAAGCAGCGAGAGCTTTCACGGAGAATACACGGTGACTGGCATTCTGGAAGGCTATAAGGAAAAAGAGGTAAATGGCACCTCCATCCTTCTTTCCAAAGAAGCCCTGAAGGGATGGAGCGGCTACGACCCCGCTGATTATCGTGCCTATGTGCATTTTAAGAATGAGCAGCAGATGGATGAAACAGAATTGACTGCCCGTAGCCGGGAGATTGCCAAGGAATATCAGCTGGAAATGCCGGTCATGAACCTCAGCTATATGAAATTCTATAAGCAGCCGGTGAATGTCAGTATGCTTGCGCTGGTTGCCGGAATCGCAGTCCTGGTCATCATCGGAGGGTATGTTGTGATACAAAGTATCTTCCGAATCTCGATCAATGACAAAATTCAAAGCTATGGACAGCTGCGGACCATCGGCACAACGCCAAAGCAGATCCGGAGTATTGTCAAAAAGGAAGGCCGTTTCTTAGGATGGGCTGGTATCGGAATCGGTATTTTGCTGGGATGTGCAGCCGGGTTTGCGCTGTTTTCCCGTGGGTTTCATTTGCCGTTTTATGCTGCTGCGGTTGTTTTGACTGCGCTGCTTGGCAGGTTTATGGTATCCATTGCGATCCGCAGACCGGTAAAGATTGCCGCTGGTATCTCCCCGATTGAAGCGGTCCGCTTTACCGGCAGTCAGAGCGGAAATGCCCACACCCATAAGAAGAATATGCGGTTAAATCCCCTCTCCATGGGAATTGCAAATTTCAGGCGTGACCGTAAAAAGACCATCAGCATCGTGGCTTCCCTAAGTCTGGGCGGGGTGATCCTTTTGGTGACAGCCTCTATTCTTCTGGTTCGTTCGCCGGAGCGGATCGCAAGGCAGTTTTTCCCGGATGGGGATTATAAAATCTATATGAACTCTGAAAAAACAGAATATGAGGTAATGTCGGAGGGAAATCCTTTGAATGAAGCGCTTCGGCAGGAGGTGCTGGCTGTGGACGGCGTGACAGATGTGATCGAGAATCGTCAGGCGGTTCATGTGCGGTTTGAGAATGAGGAGAGTTCTTCCGGCGGAATGTGCGATCTGTTGAGTGATAGAAACAGGGATCAGATGGAAGCGGCGCTTGTGTCCGGAACTTTACCTCAAGATTCCCATAGTATTGCACTGGATATGGAATATGCAGAAGATATGATTGGTGTAGATGTGGGGTCAGTTATAAAACTTACCATAGGGGATCAAGAGATTCCTGTCACTGTTTCCGGTCTGTTCCTAAACGACGGGCTTAAAAATGGTCATGGTCCTCTGGCATTGGACAGCACCTGCATGGTTGCAACCAAAGAGCTGTTTCAGGAAGCAATGCCCATGATCGATTGCTTTGATTATTCTTGGAGCATTGTCAGTGATCCCCAAAAGGCAGAGCAGATTGAAAACAGTCTGAGCGCGATCATTTCTTCTGATCCCGACCTTGCACTGGACACCATTGGGATACATAAGGATTATGAGGAAATGGAAAACCGGGTCGTTTTTGGAGGGCTTCAGGCACTGTCCTGGCTGGTATTCCTCTTTGGCGTGGTCAACCTCATCAATACCACCCTCTCCAACCAGATGTCCAGAAAGCGGGAAAACAGTGTCTTTCGTGCCATTGGTCTGACCAGAAAACAGCTTTGTCAAATGACCATTTATGAAGGGATCTGCTATGCGTTTTTTGCTGCATTGGCAACCCTGGCAGCGGGCCTCCCGATTGCAGTGATTGCTGCCCGGAAATTCAGTGAAATGACTTTCCATGGAGTCATCATGCCATATTCCTTCCCCTTCCTGCAAATGGGGCTGTTCGTTCTGGTGCTGTTTGGTCTGGAGGTTATTCTGTCCTTCTGGACAATGCGCAGGCAGAAAAATCAATCGCTTGTGGAAGAAATGCGAGCGATGGAATAAGCATATAGGATCGGCGGGGCGGCAGTGCGCTGCCCCGCTTTTTCTATTATCATTTTAATAAATTAAAATCAGGGGTGGATATATGAAAAAGATACTGTTGATTGACGATAGTGATACCTATATATGGAATCTGAGAAAGTATTTACAGCGCCGGGGCTATTCAGTGAAAACGGCTTCCACTTTGAATGAAGCGCGGGCCGCCATCCAAGAGGAAATGCCGCTGGTGGTCTGCTGTGATCTTGACCTGCCGGACAGTTCCGGCATGGACTTTCTAGACGAGGTGCGGGCCGCAGACAAGGAGCTGCCTTTTATTCTGGCGTCCTGCCATGACAAGGACGACTACGAACAAGAGGCTATGCGCCGGGGCGCGACGCTGTGCATGGACAAAATGAAAGGGCAGTTGGTGCAAGATAAGCTGGTGGAATACGCCTACCGGCAGTTATCCGGCGAAAAGGCCCCGACTTTTCACAAGCTGCTCTTTGTCCATGCGGAAGATACCAGTGCCAGAGTGCTGCGGGCGGCTATGCTGCAAAAGGGCTTTGACCTGATTCTGGTTTCCTCGATTGGGGAGGCCAAGCGCCGGATTTTTGAGGATAAGGAAATTGAACTGATCCTGTGCGATCTGGAACTGCCGGACGGCACAGCAATGGAGCTGTTTCATACGCTGCGGCGGGTGGCGGGGATGTTCCAAATGAAGAATCCCCCTGTCCGGCTTCTGCCGTTCTTTATCCTCACCGAGAACAACGACCTTGCCACGGAATATGAATACCGGCATGAGGGCGTGAACGACTATATCACCGCCCCGGTGAATATCCCGGAGCTGATCCGGCGGGTTCTGTTCTTTGTGGAATGAAATCATTATACATATAAAAATATGTCTTTATGTCTTTGTAGTGGACAGGATAGACGCTTTTTTATGAGAAATTGGTCAGGACAGTAAATTTATTGTCCCGACCAATTTTTGCTATTATGAACTTTTCTTAAACTATATTGCTTTTTGAAACTCTGTGTGTTATACTGTTATACACAACAGCATAACAGTTAAAACACACGGAGGATGCAGCAATGAAACTGATTATTTCAAATGTATCTGGCGTCCCCATATACGAGCAGATTAAGCAGCAGATCAAGGCGGCTATTTTATCCGGCGAGCTTCAAGCCGAAGAAACTTTGCCCTCCCTTAGAACACTTGCCAAAGATTTAAAGATCAGCGTCTTAACAGTGACAAAGGCATACACAGAATTAGAGCAAGAGGGTTTTGTTAAAAATGTGCAGGGGCGCGGATGTTTCGTAATGGGTTCTGGTTCAGAACTGATTAAGGAGCAGCTCATTTGCAAAGTAGAAAACAATCTCACCGAAGCAATAAAAGCTGCAAGAATGGCAAATCTATCCACAGAGGAATTACATCGCCTTTTGGACATTTTAACGGAGGTAAAAACAGATGACTAATTATTTAGAGGTAACGAACCTTTCAAAATCTTTTGATTTTTTCCAGCTTCACAATATCAGCTTTACTTTGCCAAAGGGATATATTATGGGCTTGATCGGCCCGAATGGTTCAGGCAAAACCACGACAATCAAACTGATTTTGAATATGCTCAAGCGCACCGGCGGCACAGTCAAAGTGATGGGGCTGGATAATATCGCAGAAGAACAAAAAGTAAAATCAGAGCTTGGCGTTGTTTTCGATACAAATTATTTCAGTGATGATTGGAAAGTGTCGCAGGTTGAAAAATCCATTTCGGTATTTTATCCAAATTGGGACAGCCAGAAATTTGCGGATATGTTACGGAAATTTCACATTGTACCAACCAAAAAGGTAAAAGAACTTTCCAAAGGTATGCAGATGAAGTTAATGCTTGCCTGTGCGTTTTCATACGATGCCAAACTGCTGATCCTCGACGAGCCGACCAGCGGACTTGATCCGGTTTCCAGAGACGAACTTTTGAAAATTCTTTCAGAGTATATTGAAGATGGCGAGCATAGCGTTTTGTTCTCCACCCATATCACAGGCGATTTGGAGCGTGCGGCTGATTATATTACCTACATCAGTTATGGCGAGTTATTCTATACTGGCAGCAAAGATGATTTTGTGGATATGTTCCGCATTGTAAAAGGTGGAATTGAGGAACTGTCCGATGATCTGAAAAATAAGGCGGCTGGTATTCGTACATTCCCTACGGGATTTGAGGCACTGATGAAAACCGAAGATATTAACGGTTTCTCCAACCTGACTATTGAGCCTGCCACCATTGATGAAATTGTAGTGTTTACAAGCAAGAAAGGTGACGATTATGAGTAATATTTTGAAATCCACAAAATTAGATATTGCATTGGTAAAACCATATTTTAAGACAATTTGCTTTACCCTGCTTCTGCCGATTGTGTTTGCCGCAATCAATCGTTCTTTACTGACAGGGGTATCATTTGCCATGTGCTTTATTGCCATGACGACAGGATATACCTTTTCCATCACAGAGAAAAACAGCATGGATCGGCTGTTTGGTATTTTACCTGTTCGTAAAAGCGAGCTTGTGATCGGACGCTATGTTTTCGTCCTTGCCATGGGACTTCTTTCCCTGATTATTTCTTTGATTGCACAGCCGCTTGTCTTGAAAGTGCTGGGTGAAACAGTTGGCGTATTTGACATTGTGACTGCCGCTATTGCAGGAGTATTCTTATTTGCACTCTATACCGTGTTCCAGATTCCAGGATATTACAAGTACGGCTCAATCAAAGGACGGGTATTTATGTATATTCCAGTGGCCGGTTTTTTGGTGACTTTACTTCTTCTCTCGAAAATGCCAGCTATCGGGAACTCAATTATTTCAAGCGTTGAATCTTCTCCGATACTTCCTGTTTTGATTGTGTTTTTTTCTATTGTCGCGATGTATGCGGTTTCTATCATCTTGTCCATTCGGATTATGAAGAAGAAAGAAATGTGAGGTGATTGTATGGATTTCACAATTTTGGCAGTTGTGCTTTTGATTGGTGTTGGCGTTCCTATCCGTAATAAACTCATACGGAAATATCGGGATAAGAAGCAAGATGAAAAGAAAAATATGCCAGAGTAATTTATAAATAGCAGCACCGGAGAGTGGAGTTAGTATTTCCTTTCCGGTGCTGATTTTACATTTAGGACAATTCTGAAACATTTTTTATACTGGAGGTAGCAAGTCGTTATATCATAAAGCTTGGAGTTCTGTTATGTTTTGGATCGTTATTGACTTCTATTACGGTTAGTGATATATTTATTACAGTAACCGTAATAAGGAGGCAGGTGTTATGCGGGACAATGCGAAAGGTGGTGCGCTCACAGAGGTGACATTCTTTATTTTGCTCTCCCTTTATACCCCGAAACATGGATATGCTGTCATGCAATTTATTGAAGATAGTACAAAAGGGCGGCTCACGCTGGGGGCAGGTACTTTATATGGTGCGTTGAACTCGTTGCAGGAAAAAGGCTGGATTGCGCCTTTTGGAGATAGTGCGGGACGAAAAAAAGAATATCTCATTACAACACAAGGAAAAGAAATTGCAGAAAAGGAACTGATAAGGCTCAATGAACTTGTAGGAGTGGCCAATGGAATTATTGGAGGTGCAGTATGAGCAAAAAGTGTTATCGTTTCTTTGGCGGTTTGTTGACTGCCCAGGAACATTGGCTGAATAAAATGTCTGAAAAGGGCTATCGTCTGATTCGGGCGGAAAAAATGTTGTATGAATTTGAGGCGTGTAAACCGGATCAGGTAAAATACTGCGTGGAGTTTATCGCGCAAAAATCGAAAGCCAACGCGTCCGATTATCATGAGTTTTTAGAGGGGATGGGTTACAAAGTATTTTATAAAAACATCAACTTGAACTACTCTGTTGGTAAAGTACGCCTACGGCCATGGGCTGAAAAAGGCGGACGCATAGCAACAAATGCCACCACCTTTAATCGGGAACTGTTGATCGTAGAAAAAGATAATGACGGTAAGCCGTTTGAACTTCATACTTCTTATGAGGACAAGGAAAACTATTACAGAAATCTGCGAAATCCGTGGTTGCTGATATTGCTCATGTTCGCAATATTTGCGGTTGTAAATCGCTCGGTAGTTTTTGGTGTGCTTGCCCTGGTTTCTCTGATTCCTGTTCTCGTATATCAAACCCAGGTGATGCAGAACAAACGCGAAGGTAAGACAAAAGAATGGTGAGGTATTTATATCATGAATGAACGAGAAAAAACGATCCGATTATGGTTTGATATGTGGCTCAATCAGCAGGATATGGGCATTGATGATATTTTTACAGAAGATGTGATCTATACAGAAAGCTGGAGTCCCCAGTATAACAACCGAAAAACAGTAAAGCATTGGTTTCAGGAATGGAATACCCGTGGCAAGGTAGTTATTTGGGAAATCAAGCAATTTTTTCATAAGGGAGATCAAACGATTGTAGAGTGGTATTTCAAAAATGAAATGAACAATGGAAGTATAGAGGAATTTGACGGCATTTCTTTGGTTGAATGGACAGAGGACAATAAAATAAAGGCATTAAAAGAATTTGGGTGTAATCGCAATACCTATAATCCATACAAGGAAGGCGATACCCCTCAATTCAAAGCAGAAAAAGCGAATTGGTTTTGAATTGAGTGCTTATGGAGGTAAAAACATGATGTATCGGACAGAATTAGTAGAAGGAATTACCGTGGAAAATGTAATAGAGAAAATCAATGCAAAAATAGAAGAAATGGAAAAGGAAAGCTATCGACTTGTTACGATGTCTTTTTGGGGAACCGAAAGAGCTGTACTGGTTTTCAAAAAAGGGTTAAAGGGTAGTTTGCTTTAACATATATACTTGACTTATTCGAATGTCAATGGGAGAATGAGCAACTGCATATCGTATTTTTTTTACGGAGGCTGATATGAAAGAAAAAATATTGATAATAGAAGATGATCCGTTGATACGGAATGAATTGAAAACGCTGCTGCAAAGCAACGGCTATAAAACGGTGGCTCCGGAGGATTTTTCCGATGTGATCGATCAGATCAAAGCTGAGCAGCCACACTTGATTATACTGGACATCAAGCTACCGGGGACCAGTGGCTTTTCTCTCTGCACCGAGATTCGCACATTTTCCGAAGTGCCAATCATCTTTGTGACAAGCTGCAACACGGATATGGACGAGCTGAATAGCATCATGCTGGGTGGAGACGCTTTTATCACGAAGCCCTATAACACAGCAATCCTGCTTGCGAAAATTGCTTCTCTGCTGAAGAAAGCCTATCCCGCACAGCAACGGGAGCAGATCGTCTATGGAGATGCGGTGCTGCATCTGGAATCCAGCAGTTTGGACTATAATGGACGGAGCGTAGAACTTACTAAGAACGAATTGAAAATTCTCTATTACCTGTTCAGGAACGGTGGAAAAATCTGTTCTCGTGGAGATATGATTGAGTATTTGTGGGACAATCAGTTATATGTGGATGACAATGCTTTGAGCGTCAATATCAACCGCATCCGGGAAAAACTTGTGGGCATCGGCCTGACGGATTTTATTAAGACAAAGCACCGACAGGGGTACACGATATGAACAGCAGACGATATTGGAAAAACAGGCTGCCATTTCTGCTGACGAACCTTGTTTGTATGGCTGCACTCACTGTATTTCTGCTGGTGTGCGGAAATTCGGTTTCCGCAGTATTATTGATCCTGATCGTATGGGCATTGGTTTTGCTGACAGGACTTATCCTCACTTACTGGAAACGAAAGCGGCAGATGAAAAAACTTCTGGATATGGCGGAGCAGCTCTCCGAGAGATACCTTATTTCCGAAGTGATGGAGCTGCCGGAACAGGCTGAGGATCAGGTTTACTATCAGCTTTTGAAAATGGCTGGAAAATCCATGTTGGAGCAGATCGGGGAGGTCGAGCGGGAACGCCTGGAGTACAAGGAATACATTGAACAATGGATTCACGAAATCAAAACGCCCATTACTGCCATGAAACTTCTATGTGAAAACCATCGGATGGACTGGACAAAAGAACTTCTGCTGGAACTGGAAAAGACCAACCGCTTTACCGAACAGGCTCTTTATTATGCCCGCAGTGAGCATACAGAGAAAGATTATTCTGTCCGGGAAATGGCACTGTCCCAAGTGGTGCATCAGGCGATTGCAGATAATAAATATCTGCTGCTCCAAAGTGGTATGCGTCTGGAAGTGGAGGAAATGCAGGACACGGTTTATTCAGATGAAAAGTGGGTGCGCTTTATTCTGAACCAACTGATTGCCAATGCGGTCAAGTATCGTACGGAACAGCCGGTTCTCCGCATTTCTACTCATAAACGGCAGGATCAGGTTGTTCTTGTCGTGGAGGACAATGGAATCGGGATTGCTGCGTCCGATCTGCCCCGTATCTTTGAAAAGGGATTTACCGGTCAGAATGGTCGTATGGTCCAGCAGTCCACAGGCATTGGCCTGTACCTATGCAAACGGCTTTGTGAAAAGCTGGGCATTGGCATTACGGCGGAGTCGTCGGAACATGGCACAGCAATTTCCCTTTCTTTTCATATTAACTGTTTGATTCATGAAGTGCAGAGCTGAGAACCGTTCTGCACTTCTTACATTTTTGTTAGAACTTTGTAAGAAAACTTGATACAAACGAAGCCGCTCTTATTTTACAATAGAGATCAGAGGTGATAACAATGAAAGAAATTTTGAAACTGGATCATATCCAAAAATATTACGGAAATGGCGGGAATGTTACAAAAGCAATTCAGGACATCAGCTTTTCCGTTCAAGAGGGAGAATTTGTAGGAATCATGGGAGCATCCGGTTCCGGCAAGACCACCCTGCTCAACTGTATTTCCACCATTGATATGGTCAGTGCGGGACATATCTATCTGGATGGAACCGATGTGACGGAAATCAATGAAAAACAGATTGCCCGGTTTCGCCGGGAAAATCTTGGATTTGTGTTCCAGGATTTTAACCTGCTGGACACACTGACCATTTCGGAAAACATAGCCCTGGCGCTGACCATCAACAAGGTTCCCGCAGGCGAGATTGATGGGCGGGTGCGGGAAATGGCCGGAAAGCTGAATATCACGGATATTCTGGATAAGTACCCCTATCAGGTGTCCGGCGGCCAGAAGCAGCGGTGCGCCTGTGCCAGAGCCATTATCAACCAGCCTAAGCTGATTTTGGCGGATGAACCCACCGGTGCGTTAGACAGTCACTCGTCCCAGATGCTGCTTTCTACGATTCAGAGTATCAACGAAGATCTCGGAGCCACGATCCTGATGGTGACACACGACGCTTTCTCGGCAAGCTACGCCAATCGCATTCTCTTTTTGAGGGATGGCGCGATCTTCACAGAAATCCGTAAGGGTGGTGATTCCCGCAGGACTTTCTTTGAAAAAATCCTGGATGTCCTCACCATGATGGGAGGAGGGGTGAGTGATGTACGCTAAATTGGCATTCCGTAATATCCGCAGAAGCCTGCGGGATTATATCATTTACTTTGTGACGCTTACCTTGACTGCGGCATTGATGTACTCATTTTTGGCATTGGGCTTTTCATCAGATGTTCTTGCTATGGCAGAGAATATGTCGATGCTGACTACTGGAATTCTGCTTATGTCAGCTCTGGTTGCTTTTATGTCCTCGTTTGTGATCGGTTATGCGATCCGCTTTATGCTAGGACGACGGAAAAAGGAGTTTGCAACCTACGAATTGATTGGCATGGAAGCAAAGACAGTACGGAATTTGTTCCTTGCTGAAAACAGTATCATCGGCACTGGGGCCTTTCTGCTTGGTTCTTTGGTTGGCACAGGGCTTTCCGGATTGCTGAATCAGGTGGTAAAAAATATCTTTGAGGTGCCGCATACCTATCAGGTTTCCTTTTCTCTCCAGGCATGGGCAGTAACATTTTTGTTTTTTGCCTTGATGTATGGTTTTGGGATGTTTCGGGCGGCAAAGATTATCCGGCATCAGAAAGTAATCGATCTGCTGTATGATAACCGCAAGAATGAAGAATACCGTTTCAAATCATTCTGCCATAGTCTTTTGGTAGTATTGCTTTCAATAGCCGCAATGGTTGCAGGCGTGATTTTGCTTGGGCGGATGCTTCAGACACAAACCAATGAAGCATTTTTGTACCTTGGCGGAGCCTGCTTGCTCATTCTGGTGGGTGTTTACGAGCTGCATCGCCAGATACCTCTTTTGCTGCACCGATTTGCAAAACAAAATTTGCGCCATAAGTACAAAGAAGAAAATCTGTTCTTCCTGGGGCAGATTGGGCGGCGCATCCATTCTGCTGGCCGGACAATGGCTGTGGTGGCAATCCTGTTGACCATATCCCTGGCAACCATGTTTGTGGGGCTTACCATGGGGGCAGGCTACAAAGCCAATATGAAAGCCTATTATCCCTATGATGCAGGCGTAGCGATTGATGCACCTTTGGAAAAATCCAGCATGGATTCCATCGTTTCCTTTACAGAGGAGCATTGTGGAGTCGAGGATTCTGTGAGCTATTATCTGTATGCGGTTCCTGAAAAATCTATCGAAGCCTTGTCCTTGTCCGACTATAACCACCTGCGTGAAATCCTGGGGCTTTCTCCTGTTGTCATGGGCAACAACGAATTTTTGGTTCATTGTGATACATGGAACTATATGGACGGAATCCGGCAGGGCTTGAAGCAGCAGCCGGAGATCACATTAAATGGTCGAACCTTGACTATTGCAGTGACACCAATCCTGACGGAGCCGATGGAGCAGTATCAAATGGCCGGAACGAAGGGATATGTACTTGTTCTGCCGGATGAAGCAGCTTCACAATTAGTCGGAGAAAAAATCCGTCTGGCGATGAAACTGGAAGATGGCGGATACCCGGAATTGAAAAGCGACTTGAAGCAATTCCTGAACAGTGGGAAATGGCAGCCGGAATTGCAGTCAGGTCAACAGCTCCCGGAAAAAGTAACGATGGGTGTTACAGTAAGGGCGTGGGGCGTTGCCAATTCGCTGACTGGATTTACAGCCATTTCGTTCTGCGGATTGTATTTAAGCATTATTTTTATCATTCTATCCTGCTCGGTTCTTGCATTTGAGCAGCTGTCTGCCATAGACAAAAACCAGAAGAATTATGCAGTCATTGACCTTTTGGGTGTACCGGGCCGCAGGCAGGCTTCCCTGATCCGCAGGGAACTGTCCACAGTCTTTTTGATCCCACTGCTATTCCCCCTTTTGCTGACGGTTCTGCTGATTGCAGGGGCACAGTTCTTTTTCGGAGAGGCAATTTTGCAGCAGGGACTTGTACCTCTTTATGGTCTGGTGACGATTCTGCTATTCTGTGCAATCTACCTGACCTATTTTGGTGCAACAATGTTCTTATTCAAACGGGTTATTCTTCGGCCTGAAATGAGATAAAAATTGAATTGCTACAAAAATGAAGCAATTCCGCCTGTTTTCTTGCCGAAAAAGAAAGCGGTTAGGAGATTTCTGCAACATTTGGCCTTTATCATAGAGTAATAAATTAGAAATGCTGATACCTTACACTATGCAAAGGAGTGGATTACTATGGCAAACAAAGAAAAGCGCTTTGAAACAATCTATACACAGGGAACTTCCTTGAGTATTGTTGTAGACACCGAAACAGGTGTAAACTACCTTGTCCATGATACGGGGATTACCCCTTTGCTGGATAAAAACGGAACAGTCGTTATTACTGAAATAAACAAGTAAACTTTATATTGGTTGCAGGGTATCAGCATTCTAATTACGAATAAGGGAGGGACATATGGGAAAAATCTTTGTATTGTCGGTAACAGACCATGAAGAATACATACTTAGCAGAATTATGGAGATTATTGCAGCCGAGCCAGGATTTGACCATATTGTGTCATCTCACCCTTGTAATACTCTTGTTTTTCCGGGATTGGAGCTTCGCCTGAAGGAGAGAACGGTACACCGAAACGGCGAGTTAATTTCTATGACCCATCGGGAATTTGCGACATTGGTATACTTGGCAAACCACCCGTCCTGGGTATTTTCTGCTGGGCAGATTTATGAAGAAGTGTGGGGTGAGGATGGTGAAAACTGCGGAACAGCCGTTGCCAGCGTCATTGGTCAGATCCGCAGAAAACTGACTCCGGATATGCCGAAAGCGGGTTATATCCGTACTGTTTTGGGGAGCGGATACAAATTTGAAGTTCCGCAAGGTATGGCAGAATAGAACAATCAAATATATATTAGCTGCGCACATTATGAAGCAGCCAAAAGCGGGAAACCTTTATGATGGGTCTCCTGCTTTTTGTTTTCATAAAAATAGTGTGTGATTGTTGAGAATAGGCGTCATATAGGCGTAAAGGATATGTATAAAGTAAAAAGGAGGCATTACATATGCTTATTGGCGTTGATCATGGCAACAAACAAATTAAAACGGTTCATTGCAACCCCTTTGTGTCCGGTCTGAAGCAGAGTGTCACCCGTCCCTTTGGACAGAATGTGCTGAGGTATCAGAATACCTACTATACGCTGTCTACTGAGCGGATTCCTTATCGGAAAGATAAAACGGAGGATGATCGCTTCTTTATCCTGACCCTATTTGCTCTGGCTGGTGAGATTGAAGCGAGGGGAGCATATTCCTCAGAGGTTCAGCGTATCCAACTGGCGGTAGGGTTGCCGCCGGCACACTTTGGCGCCCAGGTGGAGCGGTTTACACAATACTTTGGGCAGCGGGGAATGGTAGAATTTGAGGTGCAGGGCAAGCCGTATTCCATCTATATTGAAGATGTGGCCTGCTTTCCACAGGCATATGCAGCGGCGGCCACCATGCTTCACACGCTTGTTGAAGAGCCAAAGGCGGTAATTTTGGATATTGGTGGGTTTACTGCTGATTATCTGCTGATGAAAAACGGAGAGATTGACCTTACCTCCTGTGATTCGTTAGAAAATGGCGTGATCCTGTTGTACAATAAGGTGCGTTCCAAGGTGAATTCGGAGCTGGATCTGTTGTTGGATGAAGGAGATGTGGATGCCATACTGATGGGAAAAAAGACTCAATATCCGGATGCAGCCATACGGCTGACAGAACAGATGGCGCAGGAATTTATCAATGACCTGTTCAGCACGTTGCGGGAGCGAATGTTGGACTTGCAGTATTGCAAGGTAGTATTTGTAGGCGGTGGCGCCATTCTTTTGAAACGGCAGATCGAAACTTCGGGCAAGGTGGGAACGCCATTCTTCGTACCGAAAATCAATGCAAATGCGGATGGCTATGAGTATCTGTACCGGATTGAAACAGCAGGCAGGTGATGGTATGGGCGAGAAAAAAGAACGGGGACGGTTTACACTGCGCTTTAATGAGGGAGATCCTATACACGAGACTGCCATTGGATTACTGGAGCTGCAGAGTCCCCGCACAAAAGCACAGTATGTGGCAAATGCAGTGGTTTACTATAATGAGCACTTTGGGCAGGAGCCGCAGCCGCTAAATGCTTCGGTCATCAGCAAAGAAGCGGTGGTGGCTATCGTCAAAGAGATTTTGCGGCAGGAAGGGATGGGACGGGAAAAGGTAGAAGAGCAGATTCATCCAGTCAGAACAGAGAAGAAGCCAGTAGCGCCTATGGTTGTTTCGGATGCACAGGAGGCGGGGGATGAGACTGAAATGGACGATAGAACACGCAGTCTGATTGCCAGCGCTTTATCTGCATTCCGCAGCAGAGGATAATCAAAAGAGGCATGGGAGCCAGTGATGCTCCTATGCCTCTTCCTGTATGGCCGCGATAAAGCTGTCTAAAATATCTTCAAAATGCCTGTATTGCTTGGGCGTTAGTGTGGAAATCTTCGCCATGAGAAGGGAGGAATCTGTTTCTGTGATGATGCCTCGCAACAAGTACTCGGTGCTGATGTTGAGTGCATCACAGACTTTGAGGATTGTTTCAGGCCGCATAGCCTTTTGTCCCAGTTCTGCGGTGGAGATGGTCTGTGGTGTGACATGAGCCAGCTCTGCCAGAGTTTCCTGGGTCATATTCAGTTGTTTCCTCCGGTCGAAGATCCGTTTACCCATATCTTTTAGTAGATTATCCATGCGTCACCTCCATGCCATAGTTACATTTTATCCGCTATGACATGGATTATTAAGCGGTTATGGTTGATTTATCTCGTCTATGGCAAGTATAATAGACGAAGATGGATGCCGGGAAAGGAGAACCATATGAACAGTTTTTCGTGTGTGATTACAGGCCATAGGCCGACTCGTTTCAAGTTCAAATATAACGAAAAGGACAAGCGCTGCCAGCGGATCAAAAAGTGTCTGCAGGAGCAGCTTATACGGCTTTATAATCAGGGAGTACGATGCTTTTGGGCTGGGGGAGCAATGGGAGCTGATATGTGGGCGTCAGAGATCCTGTTGCACATGAAAGAACAGACGGCGTATCAAGATGTGGAATTGTGTCTGGCTCTCCCCTTTGAGGGATATGATGCAGATTGGGATGACTGGCACAGAAAGAGAATGAAGTTTATTCGTAAATATGCAGCGAAGGTTTTAATCCTGGGTGAAATGCCATCAAGTGAGAATTATAAAAAACGCAATTACTTTATGGTGGATCAGGTCGGCTGTATGGTGGCTGTTTATGATAATGTAAACAATATGCGATCCGGAACTCAGCAGACTGTTAACTATGCCAAAAAGAAAGGACTCCAAATCATTTATATCCATCCGGATACGGCACAGGTAACGACAGAAGATGCAACTTTATGGAAATAATAAAGGAATAGCTCCAAAGCGGAAAAATGCAGTGACCGTTTTAGAGCTTGTTTTGTCATATAATGTCGAATGATTTTCTCTTTCCTCGAAGGATATTCCAATGCTACTCCAAAAGTTTCCGAAAACTGTCAGTTACACTGTAATTATGGCAGTGATCCCAAAAATCAATGAAAATTCGGTAAGCGGAGGTGGGGGTATGAGATCAGTACGATACCCAATGAAAATCGGAAGTACAGGGCGGTCTTTATCCTGATGATGGGGATAAAGGCCGCCTCCTGTTTTCATATAGAATAGCTCTGGAACAGTATTTGAAAAAAGTATTATTTTACAATTTAACAATTATCAGCAGGGCGGCAGCGTTGCGCTGCCATATCGCGAAAGAAAGGGGATGATGCAGGCCGCCTGTGTGCCGTCCGCATAACTGCGGACAGGGAGTAACGATGTTATGGAGAAAGGATTCCACGACATCGAGCAGTTCATTGCTTTCATAACTCCAGGACACACGGCTTTTCATGAACGGCTCTCAATAGGGGTGCATCGTCGAGGCAGGACAAGGGAGTTCTCTCCACATAAGGAAAAACCTCCGCCTGCTCGGACGGTATCTATTGAACTGCTCGATGCAGCAATTCAAGGAACAGCTGGTTTTGTCCATTGGTACAAAGCTGGCTGTTTTTCTCTATCACAGCCAGGTTTTGTCCGGTGCAGGTCACCGCCAGAAGCTCAGGAAATCCATCGGAATTCTTGAGACTTTTGGAGGTAAAGCCATGTGGCAACGGAACAATGGGCAGGCAGAAGATGACCTGCAATTCAGGTTTACAGCATATTTAGTTTCGGCGGTCAAGCGCCGCAGAAAAGATTATTTGATCCAGTTTTATAAGCGCAGCAGTATAGAGAGTACTGTGGAAGTGGTCTATGAGTCTGAACCCAGCTCAGAGGAAGTGGTCTTGGACAGATTACCGCTTATGGATGTCATTGAGAATGGAGCGCTTCTGGAGGCGTTGCAGAAACTCAATGAACGGGAACGCCAGATATTTCTGGCTCGAACGCTGGAGGAAGAAGATTTCGAGACTCTGGGAGCAAAGTTTGGGCTGTCCTACAAAGGGGTGGCTGCACTTTACTACAGGACGATCCAGAAAATCAGAAAGAGCATTGAAGGAGGTGACAAGAGATGAATTTTGAGTGTCTGCTCCTCAGTGCCAAGGACGGAAACGAGGATGCCATTACGGCGATCTTACAGATGTATCGACCATTGCTGCTCAAGTATGCTATTATTGACGGCGTGCTGGATGAGGATCTGTACCAGGAATTGAGCATTATTTTGTTGAAGGCGATCAAATTGTTTAAGATTTAAGTCAATGAGAAAGGCTCCGAGATCATTACGGCCTCGGAGCCTTTCTTACTGACTTAAAAGGGAGAACTGCTAAATTTATATCCACTGCCCAGTATAGTGCGGATATAGCCACCCTTTGGCGTATCCGGCGTCAATTTACGCCGGATCTGACCGATGACACTGGCAACGGCAGTGCCGCAGTTTTCACCGTCTTTGCACCATATAGCTTCATAGATTTGATAGGCAGAAAATACCCAGCCAGGATGGCGAGCCAGATATGCAAGAACTGCAAATTCATGGTAAGTCAGAGTAACAAGTTGACCGTTGCAGGATACAGTTTGCTCCTTTAGCCGAATTTCAAGGTTTGGAAAGGAGAGGCTGGTGTTAGAGGGTGGGAGAGCAATATGGTCAAGCTCTGGTTCGTTTGCAATAGTTTCTATAATTTTATTGAGTATGTGTTCTTCGTGGTCTGCAACGGATAATATTAAAAATTTGCCCATATTGTTCACATCCTTTCTTCTCCTTATGCGCATAAGCAGTGGTTCTGTTTTTGGCAAATCTTAAATGAGATGGGGGATAGTGCCAGAGACTTTTCTATTTGTAAAAGGTTGCTGAATATAGAGACTTCAAAACTCTGGGACTGGGGCTATTTGTTCTAATGCTTAAATATCACCTTACCCAGAATTAAACTTATAACCATAGCCAATTACAGTTTTTATATACTCGCGCCCCTTGCAATATGGTTTTAGCCTTTTGCGTATTTGGAAAATTGTATTTTCTACTGCGTGCAAATGGTTATTTGTAGGCTCATGCCAAATCTTTTCATAAATCTGCTCTTTTGTGAATGTGGTTTGAGGAGATTGTTGCAGCAGATAAAGAACTTCAAATTCGTTTGTTGATAAATAAACTTCCTTCTGTTCTAATATTACACAATGCCGGTTAACATCAATGTGTAAGGTGTGACTTGCTTGCTTCAATCCCCAAAATTTTAGTGCCATTGTCCGGTCGTTTGCAATTTGTGCAAGCAGCAAGGATAATTCGTTAAATTTTCTAACTTCTCTCAATTTCTTATATAGGTTGACAGTTATCGTACTCCCGTATATGTCCTTATCAAAATCAAAAATATGTGTTTCGATTGAAACAGAATCATCATTATCAAGTGTAGGGCGTGCCCCAATATGAGTAACACCATAATATCTCTTGTCACTTAAAAGAATATCTGCCACATATACCCCTGTCTTTGGCAAAAATGTATTTTTTGCTATTTCCATGTTTGCGGTAGGTGTCCCCACATGCTTTCCAATACCCCGGCCGTGTATAACGATTCCCGTTAGTGTGTAAATAGGCGCATTCGTATTTTCTTTCATTTCGATCCTCATATAATTCCATTCATTGATAGGATGATCAAAACACAAGTCACAATGATGAAATTTGCCAGTATAAGTAGACCAGTATGTTGCTGCCTTGTGTCTTTTTCCAAAGTAGAAATATATCCACTTTTTCTTAAAGCGGTAACTATGGGCTTATACAGTAAAAAGGTAATGGATGCATTTAACCCGCCTTTCAACAAGTTAAATGGAAGAAAGGCAGGGAGTAACAATTCCACAACCGCTTCTCTTGGATACCCCATATAAAGTGGTGTTACCAAATAGTTCCACAGCAGCATAACAATAACCGTTATTAGCCACCCCGATGCCAGGCCAATCAGTGCACCAGATAGAGTGTGCTTTTTTTTTGTAAATGATAGACGCCGTACACGCAAAAGATAGTGTTTGTACGATATTCATGATACAACCTAATATTCCGGTATCGCTTACTGTAATCATTTCAAGGGTTGCCACAATGACAGATACGATACAGGAAGTCATCGGTCCCCAAATAAAGCCGCCCAAAGTTACAATAACATCTGATGGGTCATACTTTAAGAATAGAATAATCGGAATCCTGCCAACAACCATGGTGACATAAGTGATTGCACATAGCATCCCAATAGCGGTGATTCTTTTTGTTTTACTGTTCATAATTGCTTTCCTCCGTGACAAAAAATTAACACCCAAAAGAAAAGGTCTTTCAGGTGTTAACATTATAATTAGGCCACAGAAAAGAAAGTAAGCCTCTCAAAATCTGCGGAAATCTAACCATATCTTCTTTCATCCAGACTATACTGTTGGTTTTGGAATTACACCAAATCGTGCGTTTTACGCTCGCGGACTTTACCGCCAATCGGGAATTTCACCCTGCCCCGAAGACACTTTTATTCAGTTGTTTCCTCGCAATTATAACATCAACCACTTTTGGAAGCAATGAGTTGAAGAAAGTTCGGAAGCATTTCGGAAATCATCTTATACTCAGTTACAGTTTTTCATACGAAACTAAGTCGGTGAGTGGAATCCTCAGATGGTCATGTCTTTCTGTATCTGCAGCTTCTTCATTTCCATAACCGATTACTAAAATATTGATTGGCTCTAAATTATCGGGCAAATCAAATTCTTTCCGGATAACATCAGGCTGAAAGTAACATACCCATACGGTACCTAAACCTAATTCTGTTGCCTCCAACATCATATGGTCTGTTAGGATAGCTGCGTCAATGTCTCCGGTTTGCTTTTGGCCAAATGGGCGAACCCATGCTTTGTTATGATCTGCACATACAATAATTGCAAGAGGAGCATTATAAATATTTGCCCCTTTGCTGATTTTTTCCAGTCCCTCTTTGCTTTCTACTGCAATTAAGTGAACCGGCTGTAAGTTTGCTGCTGTTGGTGCAACATGAGCAGCCTGCAGAATTTTATCAAGCTTCTCTTTTTCTACCTTTTTGCTGCTGTAATTGCGTACAGAATACCGTTTTTTTGCAATCTCAATAAAATTCATCATGGTCAATCCTTTCTTGGTGCTGTATAATTTAGTTGACATATTCAACCGTCGTACTAATTTTAACATGGTGCAGTAGAATAACAAGATTGCACTTTTCAGGTAGATACTTCCCTCAAAGAAAGTACCCAAAAAGGAGTGAATTTATAAAAATGAATTATCAAAAAGATCAATTTAGTTGTCCAGTGGAAGCCACACTTTTTCTGATTGGAGGAAAATATAAACCTCTCATTCTTTGGCATTTGATAGAAAAACCTTTGCACTACATGGAATTACAACGCTTAATTCCAAAAGCCACACCTAAAATGCTTTCACAACAACTTCGCGATTTAGAAGAATGTGGCATGATTCACAGAGAAGTAATTCCAGAAAAACCACCTAAAACCTTGTATTCACTTACCGCCTTTGGAAAAAGTATCATTCCGGTATTAGATTCTATGTGTAACTGGGGAATACACTTTCTTGAAGGATTGGATATTACACCGCCTTGTGGTTCAAAACTGTAAATAGTCTATTTGGGGAAGAGTAGACTGCCGTTTGTCGAATTTATATATGTTTTTTTCAAGTAACACAGGAAGCAATACTTGCAGCCTTATTTTATATAAAAAGAAGCGCCGGACAGAGCCAATAAGCCTATGTCCGGCATTTCCTATATCACGGATTCAAATTTATATCCACTGCCCAGTACAGTGCGGATATAGCCACCCTTTGGTGTATCCGGCGTCAACTTGCGCCGGATCTGACTGATGATACTGGCAACGGCAGTGCCGCAGCGTTCACCGTCTCTATCCCATACGGCCTCATAAATCTGGCTGGCTGAGAATACCCAGCCAGGATGACGAGCCAGATATGTAAGGACAGCAAACTCATGGTGAGTCAGAGTAACAAGTTGACCGCTGCAGGACACTGTCTGCTCCTTCAGCCGGATTTCCAGATTTGTAAAAGAAAGAATGTTGCAAGGGAGAGGAGGCGCAATATGGTTAAGCTCCGGCTCGTTTGCGATAGTTTCCATAATTTTATTGAGTATATGTTCTTCGTGGTCAGTGACGGATAATATTAAAATTTTGCCCATATTGTTCGCCTCCTTTGCTTGGGGTAAATGCGGAAAACTGCTGCGCCAGTGGCCGCCAACAGTACCAGAATCAGCACAGCAAATAGACAAAAGCTCCTTTATCCACCTGCTTTCACTGATAAGGTCATTCTAAAACCTAAATGTCCACGAAATATTAGAAAGTTCGGGCATTTCAAAAAATAGTATTCTACTCAACCGTTTCAATCGAATCCACAATACTCATTTTTGAAATTTTCCGTAGTGGAATTGCTGTTGCCAGCAAGCAAGCTCCTACTGCCAAGAGGGTTGCTTCAAGAATGGGCATGACAGGGATTGCAACAAGCTGGATAGTGTCGCTCGTGGCCGCCTCAATGAAGATCGTACAAACATATCCCAGTACGCTTCCGATCACAGAGGCAATGACTCCGTAATATGCACCTTCCCAAAGAAAAGTTTTATAAAGGCTACCGGAGCTCATTCCAATGGCCCGCTGCATACCGATTTCTGTTACTCTGGTGTGAATATTTGTGTAAACGGTATTGATGATATTAAGAATACCGATCAGGCCAACGAAAAGGATCAGCCCCCATGCCAGCATTTGAATCTGTGCAAAGCTCTCTTTCAGTTGCTGGTCGCTTTCTTCATACGACAAGAATGTTGTCCCCGGCGTCCTATCACAAAATGCCTCGATAAATGTATCAAAAATTTCCCTGTCTGCGCCCTCGTTCAGCGTAGGCAAAAACTCTGAATAGGTATCTTTTCCCGTCAGGCGTTCATAGATAGCATCATCAACGATCACCTGAACACCATTTGTGAAACCGCCATTTCCAATACCAAGATAACCGTCATAGCCATCCAAGGTTTTCAAAACATTCAGCTCCATTCCCGCAACACAGATGTTTTCTCCGGCCTCTATATTTGTAAATTCAAGAACATCTTCGCCGTAGCTCATGGGAATAGGATTCCTTACTATACAGGCGTTCCCTGATTTCAGTTGTCCAAGCTGTTCTTCTGGTAATTGATCCCCCATAAAATAATCCCAATATTCATCGTTCAATCCGACAACCTGAAAAGTTTCACCGGGTTTCAGTTGAAATTCAAGACTGATTTCATCGAGCAGCCCATTTTCATTTTGTTCGTAAAGCGAAAATTGTATGGCGGCTACACTTTGCACAGCTTCATTTTTCCGCAAAGTGTTCAGATCATCTGTGGTAAATCCAACACTTTCATTTGTGATCTGATAATCTCCTAAATGGTTATCTTGCAGTGCGCTTGCAGCGTTCAGGAGAGAGGAAAACCCTTGCAGCGCTATAAAAACCGTGATACTCATAACAAGGGACAAAATTGTAATTGCAGTACGGCCTTTATTTCTCTTTAAGTTCAGACGGGCATAGTATGCTTCAAAATTATGGATTTTCTTTGTTTTACGCTTTCTGCGGCGAATTTTCAGATTTGTTCCAGACATCGCCATAATGGGGGATACCCTTGCGGCTGATCTGGCTGCTGGCAATGCTGCAAACAGCGCAAACGCCAAAGTGATTGCTCCGCTTAAAACCAGTAAGGTTCCATTCAAAGAACTGTTCTCTGCTATTAGAGTTTTCAATTCAGAAGCATCCTGAACCAAGAACAATTCAGGGGAAACCAAGCCGGTAGCTGCCTCTAAAATTCCTCTGGCACTCAAGAAGCCAAGAAGCATACCAATAGGAATCCCAATCAGGCACAATAGGATTACTTCAATTACAATGATCTGATAAAGCTGTCCTTTTTCGCCTCCAATAGCCCGAAGTGTTCCATATCCCTTTATCCGTTTTGATACAGATATTTTCAGAATGTTGTAAATCACAAGACCAGCAGCCAGCAAAATCAAAGTACCCACTAATATCCCTGCGACTGTCATAAAAGAGAATCCCTTATCATTAGCACCCTCGGAATTTGCAGTATAGGAAATTCCCAAGGCGTTCAAATATACAATATTGTAGCTGGTATCAAGCTCATGGATGTTCAATTCCTTATTGATGTCATCGACAACTGCTTGAAAATTCTTTTTATCGGCAGTCCGAATATCCACATTGTAATAAATATAAGATTCCGGTAAAAGTTGTTCGGCAGTTCCTTCCCCTACAACTCCCATAACAGTGCCGCTTGTATATCCTAAGTAGTTATTTTTCAATATCCCTGTAAGAACAAATTCCGCTGTATAGGAATAGCAGTCCGCAATGTTGTGGCGAAGATTTTTTTGCAGTGAAAGTGTAATCTTATCTCCAATACTGCCCTCAAAGCCAAGATATTTCAGAATATCTTCCGAAAGCGCTATTTCCATCGGGGCTTCCGGCAGACGACCTCCTTCTACACTGGTACTGGACGGATAGATAGCGGCATTGTCATCCAAATATTCCATCAAACCAAGGGTAAGAGATGGGGAGAGTTCTAAACTTCCCATATAAATAGATTTCCCTACATAGGAAAGACGCTCATCCTGTTCCAGTGCGTGAAGCTGATCTGCATTCATCTGCAAAAAAGTGGCATATCGGTTTCCTCCGATAGCGATGGCCTGCTGTTCCCGCATTGCACTAAGTACGCCAATGGATTGTCCTACAATGGTTGTCATCATAGTAGACAGCACAACGGCAATCAAAATAAGAATAGAAGTGACTTTTTGGGACAGTAGTTCTTTCAATGCTAATGTACGATAAGATTTCATTTCGCTGTCACCTCCGTAAGCACACCATCTACAATCTGAAACTGCCGGTCTGCCATTCGTGCAATACGGCTGTCATGGGTAATGACAACGAGAGCTTTCCCCATCTTTTTCCATACATTTTGAAGCAGTTCCATGACTTCGCCGCCGCTTTTGCTGTCCAGATTTCCCGTAGGCTCATCAGCAAAAATTACATCCGGCTTTGCAATCAAAGCGCGGGCGATAGCTACACGCTGCTGCTGGCCGCCGGATAACTCATGGGGCAGATGTTCCAAGCGGCCCTGAATGCCAAGCAGTTCTGTAAGCTGTTTCAGGTATGCTTCATCCGGTTTTTGTTTATCCAGCAAAAGAGGCATGATAATATTTTCTTTCGCCGTCAGAACCGGAAGCAGATTAAATTGCTGAAAAATAAATCCAATCCGTTTCCGGCGAAATGCCGACAACTCCTTATCGCTGTAACTGTAAATATCTTTACCATCGTAGGTCAGCGAGCCGGAAGATGGCTTATCCAAGCCGGAAAGCAAATGAAGCAAGGTGCTTTTTCCGCTTCCAGATGGTCCCATAATAGAAATAAAATCGCTGGATACAATTTCGAGATTCGCATGATCCAAAGCCACTACTCGGTTTTCACCGTCACCATAAATCTTTGATAAATTCTTTGCCTCAATATTCATAAAAAAACACTCTCCTTATTTGTGGTATAAGGAGAGTGTAAATGATAAATCTCAAAAATCGCTCAAGGATTACACAAAATGAAAAATAGCAGTTGCGGATGCACCGCCCCCAACCCTATTTTCCAAAATCAATCGGCCACCATGTTTTTCACATAAAATTCTGCTGCTGTAAAGCCCCATTCCGAAATGTGAGGAATTACTACTTGTCGTTTCAAAGGGGTTTGGCCCATTCTGCATGAGAGACAGCGGATAACCAGCACCATCATCTTCTATATTCAATGTCATAGAATCATTTTGCAGCGTTATTTGAATAGAGATTGCTTTTTCTGCAAATCGCGCCGCATTTCCAATCAGATTTTCCGCTACGGTAAGAAATAGCCCGTGATCTATACAAACTGTTCCGCCTGATGGTACTAAAACAGAAACTTTTTTGGATAGCGCTAACAGTCGTGCTGTTTCCTGCAATTCACTCTGCAAAACTGATAGTCTGATTTCTTTTGGCTTAACAGAGAGGTGTTCCAACTTTTGAACACTGCTCATAGCTTCTACATACTGCTCGATCCGTAAAGTGTAACTTTCCAGCCGGTCTATGGTCTGTTCGTCCTGAATACCTTGCCGCAAAAGTTTTACACTTCCTTTTAATACCGTAATCGGGTTACGCAGATCATGGGAAAATGCGGCATTGAGCCGTTTGCGTTCCTCGGCCTGTTGCCACAACAGCCGATTCGATTTCAGAAGTTCACTCCGCATTTCTTCAAAGGCAGCACATAGTTGTCCCATTTCATCGTTAGACAAAATCGGCAGCGAAAAATCCAGATCATTATTCTGAATCCGCATAATGCCATTTTGCAGGCAGGAAATAGGCTGTTTCAATTTGAGATAATAAAAAAGAAAGACTGAAACAATCAATCCGCCTACTGGAAAAAGAATACAGGAAACCGTCTGCACAATGTTTAGGGTAGCTAAAATACGCTGTTGTGACACCGTAGGAGACGGCAGAGGTACAACAGAGCCATCCGACAAGATTTCTACACCGCCTAAAGGATAATGGTTTTCAATGCCTCGGCAAAGGAAGATAACTGCCCCAAGCAGGAGAAATGCCGCTGCCAAACAGGAGAGGGATAATAGCAGGAAAGATTTCTTTAGTCCCATATTTTTTAGGCGTTCCACCGATAACCACACCCCCAAACCGTTTCAATGTAATTGTGCAATGTATGTGCTGCAAATTTAGCGCGTATTTTCCGAATGTGCTCCATAATTGTATCGCTGTTTCCGTCCCCATCCAAGCCCCACACAAGCTCATAAATTCGCTCGCGGTCAAAAACCTGTCCTGCATTGAGGGATAAAAGTTCTACAATCTCAAACTCCCTCTTAGATAGCGGGATGTTCAGATTATTGATTGTAACTGTTCGGGCGGAATAATCCAGTATCAATTCACCAAAGAAGCGCACTGCCGAATTATTTTGGCGTCGCTGCTCCCGGCGCAGATGTGCGGCAATACGCGCCCCCAATTCATCCAAATCAAAGGGCTTGACGATATAATCATCCGCCCCGGCCTGAAATCCAATGATCTTATCGCTGGATTCAATACGAGCAGTCAAAAAAAGAATGGGACAGGCAATGTGTTCCCGTATCTGCTGGCATACAGTCAGACCATCCATTCCCGGCATATTGATGTCCAATAAAATTAAATCTGGTTTGCAGGCTACTTTTTTGAGCGCTTCTTGTCCGCTATAAGCAGTCAGAATATCATATTGTGTTTGAAAATAACTCTGTATCATATCAACAATACCGCGTTCATCATCAACGATCAGTAATTTAGGATTCAAAATCATGCACCTCCGTTCTTTATATGATATATGATAAATCTCAAAAAATCCTCAACTTCCTTTGCTTTTGCGGATATTATAACAGGCAAATGTCTGCGAAATATTACAACGGACAGATTTTGAAAAATATATTTCTTCATAATTATATAGCGGGTTGACTTTTGCAACAAGCTTTTATAAGTACATAGCAAAATAAATAACTATTTCATAGAGAAAAACGCACTGGATACAGAGCTGATAGGCATACTGTATCCAGTGCGTTGCAAACTTTTAACCTTTCAGATAGTAATGCACATAGGCATTATAATCTCGATGCCGGGTGACTAGCCGCAGCCAGATATAAAAGTGGGCAGTTTCCGAATACAGATTGAATTCGGTGGGCTCGCTGGTGGGCTGGGCGTACCCTCGACAGAACCGTGTCAGCGTGTCCAAATTCCGAAACTCCGGCAGTTGGAACAGCGCATTCTGAAAAGCATCAATTTCACGGGCAACTTCCAGAACAGGCGTATCCTTTTGGCACTGATGCCAGGTGGTCCACCATTTCCATCCATCATAATCAGAACGGGAATAGGCTATCTCGCTGGCAGGACGGGAGCCTTGCTGAAACAGATATTCAAAGGTGCAGGAAGTAGTCAGCAGCGGATCTTCAAAATCGGTCCGCTGCTGGCTCAAACCGTTTTTGACAGCTGCCCATTCTGTTAGGGGGAGTGGGCAACGGTTGGCATCACGCAGGGCTTCATCCATACCGCACGCCTCGCAGATATGGACATCTGCATAGCGGCTCAGGGCGTTGATGACCAGCCTGCGGTCCAGCGGCTGACCACACCGAAGACACAAGGGTGGTTGCGCTGCCTCTGGGGTAAACAGCAGTTTGTCCTGCTGCCATACGGTTTCCAACAGGGATTGGGGATAGATACGGATCTTCATGATGATGTCCTCCTATTTTACTACCTTTAATATTCGTACCGATTCCTCCGGTCTTCAGACCAGGGAGGGTAGACACGCAATTCCTCCTGAAACATGGTCATCAGTTCGGCAGCCATGTCCTCTTTACGCCGGTAGATGCGCTGCTTTTTCGTACCATCGGCATAGCGGATGGTAGTCTGGAGTGCGGGTCCTTTCTGTGTGAAGATGAATTTGCGGCCATGAGAAGGGTCAGACGCCTCGATCCAGAGGGGCAGGGTGGTGGAAACCCCATCTGGACACCGCCAGCCGCTGTAATCAGTGTAGCTGAACCCATTGATTTCTCGTGCCAGCCGGCGCAGGGCAAGATATAGCCGCTCAAAGCGGCGCCCCAGCTCGCCTTTCTGATGCCGGATGTAGAGGGTGTGCCCCTCATGGTCCAGGGCGTCCAATTCTTTGCCATAAAACAGGTATTCAGGGTAAAGACGGCCATTCGATTCAAGAATTTGTCCGGTAGGTTCCGCAAGGTGATTGTTTGATAGCCAGACCGGAAAAAGTCCGTCTGCGGCTTTTATATTGATGAAAGCGCAGTGGTCGGGGCGGAATCCGGTTAAGTTGGTGGTAAGGGTTTCCCAAAAAATCAGGATGCCGTGATCCTTTTCATAAAGTTTGATGGCGAGATTGCCGTTGGGATATGTACTGATTTTCAAAGTCAGCTGGGCTCGGTGTTCGCCCAGCGTAAATGCGAGAGTATTCATAAGCGTTTTCCTCCAAAGAAGCACCAGACGCCTGCAAAAATGCAGATTGCCGGTGCTTCTTAGTGTGTGTTCCGAACAAGGAAACCGGAGCAGGGAGAGGAATGCAGTTCCTCTCTGGTCATCGTCAGCTACACAGCCAAAGTCTTTGACTCGAACTGATAGCGCAGAACCTGAGCCAGCTTTGTCCTGTTTTCACAAGTAATGCGATAGGTAGGGCCATAGTTACGCCCCTGTTCATCCATCCTTCGAATGGAAATGTTAAATCGGGTGCCCTCCTGGGTGATCCACAGACGCCTGCCCGTGGCAGCATCTTCAGCAATAATCCATAAAGGGCACTGCATGGTCATGTAGGTTTGGGGGTAAGCACGCCAGCCGCTGCGGTCATGGTAACAGAAACCGGGGGTAGTCTGCCTCCTTTCATTCAGTACATCATAAACTGCCTTATATTTCATGCGCTGCACCGCCTTTCAAAGTTTTTCAGGTAGCCTGCATACCCTTCCGGGTCCAGCTCCTGCAGCCGGTTGGCACGAAAACGATATTCAGGATAGGTGCAGAACCCACTCTGCATGGTGCGACCGGTTGGGATAGCCAGACCATGTCGTATGAGCCAGGTGGGAAATTCCGAATCGGCATTGGTGTCGATAAAGGCATGGTCTTTTTGCCGTTGGCCGGGCAGGTTGACGGTGAGAGTCGCCCAGGGTTCCGGGTCACCGCTTTCCCATGTCACCATTTGTATGGCAAGGTTTCCATTCAGGTAGGAAGTCACCTGCAGCTGGATGGGGTGCGTGGCACCAAATTTCTTGTAAGGCAAGGTAACAGGTGCAGCATCGGTATCAGGCTCTCCGTCCTCTACGCCCAGTTCCCAACTAAGGGACAAAATCTGGCTCTGGCTCAGCGTGCGGGTATATTTCTTTGCGTATTTTGGCTTGAAGAGCAGGGCACCGTCCTGCAGGAGCAGCTTTCCTTCTTTTTGGTCCTGAATACAGCGCAGGCCATGCAGACGGGGCTTTGCGCGCTCCACCGCATCGTGGATCTTTGGATGGTCAAACCATATGGAATACTGTACGGCTACATCGAGATTAGGATGCTCCTGAAAGCGTGAGCATAGGAGATCCAGCACCTGTTGACAGACTTTTCTTCGTTTCTCCAGCATCTGACGTTCGTTAAAGGTCAGCGTGAAATATGAGAAATCCCGTTCGGATGCGTTTGCGGCGCCGTTAAAGGGATTACACCAGAAGTACAGATCCCATCGGTCGCTGCCATAGGACACAGGGATATTTTCGTCATACTGGTAGCAGACAAAGTCCTGTGCGATGGCTTCCATGACGGGTTTCATTGCTGCGCTGCTCTCCAAACTTGCCTGACGGATATACTGCTCCCATTCTTCGCGGGTGTGGCTGTCATAAAACTGTTTGTTTGCTGCTGCCTCTGCTTCGGTGCATAGAGACTGCAGGCGTAGGGAGTGGACGTCTTCTTTGGCATAGCCTTTTTCAAACCATCTGGTATCAATATTCATATGAGAACGATCTTCGTGAATTTTCATTTTGCATCCTCCTTGTGTATAGTTGCTGCATTTTTTGACGCAGTGTGGTCATTGGTCTTTCCAGTCATAGAGCCGACCATTCTTTCAGACTGGCGATATACTGCCTCCATGCCTGCTTGGATTCTTCAGCACGCTTCAACTCGGCAAGCTGTTCTTCCGGCGACAGGGCTTCAAACTCGCATTGGCGGCAGTCTCTATCAATATCCTGAAAGATGCGGTTCAGGATGGAGAGAGCCAGCTCTGTAACAGTGGGGCTGTGTTCATCAAGTGCCTTGCGGCCTTGACGGAACAATTCCAGATAGCGTTCATATTGCTGTTCGCTGATAAATTCCCAGCCGTAGGCTTCCTGGATGTCGCTTTCGCTATGGTATTGCATAGCTGCTTCAAATTCTGCCTCGCGGTCTGCGGCTTCCTTTTCGATGTGCCGCTTGAGCTTGGCGCGGATGCGCTCCAAGTCTTTGAGCAAAAGCTTGCAGGCTTTGGCCTCCATGAGATAACCGTGTGCTTCGCTGTTTAGATATTGCTGGGATGTATTTTTCATGCGGCAGCTTCCTCCTTGGATTTGGATTGAACAAAGAGCAGGAACCCTTTGCTGGTATCCTCCAGAAGCTGCCATGTACCATCCCGCCAGACGCAGGCGGTTGCATCATTGTAGACTTCCGGCGTCTTGGGCGGGTCGTCAAAGCATTCCGGCGTCACATAAAGGCACATATGTCCCATATAGAAGGGCTGCAGAGCTGCTTCTATCTCTTTGCGCAAGGCAAGGGCGAGGGATTCGATCTCGTCAATATCCTGACGCTGAAAGGCAGCATCTGAAATCTGTTTGAGCCGCTTGGTTTGCTTCACAGCTGTATCGATATAGGGTACAGCCTCATCAAAGTATTTGTGTTTGATCCGCATACCGTCAAATACCAGAAAGCGGGTATAGGCGGTAGCGGCTTTACAGATGTCTTGCCGCAGGGCATCAAATGGTTTTTTGTACTTGGTTTTCAGCACCTCCATGGATACGACCTGCAGATTGCGCCGCAGGGTTTCCAGATGGTTCACTAAAGTGGTGCGTAGTTCATCTCGTTCCATAGGCATCCTCCGTGGGTAGCTTCCGGGCGGCTATCCGCGCCGGAAGTGGCGGCAGTGCTTATGCACATTGGCGTGGATAAACGCAAAGCTCTTGCAGGCCAGCAATCGGTTCCGTTCTCTGGAAGATTGCCGGGCAACGCTTGCATGATACTTTTTAACAGATGTTTTTATAGGGTTATTCGAGTTCAGGTTCCCAAGGGGTATCTTCCTCATAAGGCGCAGCCTCCTTTTTATTGTCAGCGGACTTGTTGGCAGCCTGTACTGTCAGCAGAAGGGCATCTTCCCCGACATCGCTGCTGTGGGACTTTTTGGCTCGTTTCTTTTTGCATCTTTCCACGGCTTTGTCATAGTCGTAGCCGATACCAGCTTGCAGCTTATCCGCAATTTTACGAAGCTTTTCGGCATGGTACTCATAGGTAGCACGATGGAATCCAGTCAGCTCCCACTGATCGCACACCGATTCCAAAAGCCGGACATAGTCCCGCAGTGCGTTGACTGTTTTGTAGATATCGCCATAGCAGGTAGTAAAGGTATGGACGCCATCAAGATTCCGAAAGCAAAAAATCAGTTCTTCCCCCAAAAACTGTTCCAGTTGGACTGATTGTGCGATCATTGGCCGAAAAGATTCCTGGGGCAGTTCGGGCAGTCTGTTCTCATCCATTGCTATCCTCCTCATGTTCCGGTATTGGCGGCTGTGGGCCTAAGCCTGCCGCAAACATCTGCACAGCGGTACGGTAACCAGAGGCGTATGCCTGCTCCAATACAGCAGAATTGCGGCATTGTACCGCAGTCTGATACTGTTCAAAAGCGATGGACGCCTCGCTGGAGAGCAGCGGAAGCAGAGCTTTTTCTTTCTGTTGTACTGTCTGGTTAAAAGGTGTGAAGCGTTTATCGGGCTTGAACACATCTGCTTCATATTCGCCGTAATAGAGCGAAGTGAGAAAGCGTGGGTCTGCCGGAAAGGATATAGCAGATGGTGCAGGGCGGGAAAGCGCCGCCGCAATGTCTTTGAGTGTGTTAATCAGTGCGGGGAGCTGAACATTAAAAAATCTTTGCCCCATTGCTGTTTCGTGTAAATTCATAAAATAAGGCCCCCTTTCTAAAAGCCATTTGCCTTTTACTGTTCCCCGGCAATCCGGTGCAGGTCTGCTAACAGGTGTCGGTTATTCTGCTCATACTGAGGCTGAAAAGGCTGGTCTAAATCAAAATTGTAATAGCGGTAGTAGAGTACCTTGAATACAATGCCTTGCCGCATGGCAGGGGCAATGGCGCGCATCAGTTTGCCCAGTTCGGTGGCAATCTCATATTCCCGCTTTACATATTCTTTGTCTTCCCTCTTAAAATTCTGATACAACCAGTCCTTGACGGATACCCGGCTGCCGGTAAAGTGGCTCCGGTGCCGGTCCAGACACAGGCAGTATTCAAAATCACGGCCACGCTCCCCTGGACCTACGGTAAGAGGATAGATACGGCAGGTACGGGTACGGGCAGGGTAGACGGAACAGCGCCCATCCATAAGGAAGATACAGGAGCCGTTTGGGGCTTTTGTCTTGAGCATATAGATAGGGAAGCCTTCTTCGGTCAGAGGTTCCGGATCGCAGTAGCGGAACAGGAAATCCTCTATTCCTTCGATGAGCTCACCTTTTGTTCGGAGATAGCGAGCCAGACGGTAGGCATCCAGACTTTCCACCATTACACAGCCTTCAATATTGCGGCAGCATGCCCCGCATTGACGGCAGGAAAAGGGAAACTGGTCTTTGGGGCGGACTGGTTGGATCTCATTCATGATTTCTTCATTCATTTTGTTCCTCCATAAAAAGAGCCGTGACGGAATGGTATCCGCCACGGCCAGAACTTGTGGAATAGTCAGCGGGAGCCGGCTGTTCCAAACCATTTACAGTCCCTTCACGCACATGCGGCCAATCTCACAGGGAGCGGACTGACAGCCGCCAGCGGAAAAGGGGACATGGACAGATGGTAGTGGGAGTTCTGCGTTTCAAAACGGACGCAATCCTCCGACTCCTCCAGAATCGTCACCACACGCGAAGTATGGTAGATGTTTCCTCCGGCGTGCAGAAGCGCACCACGCCCAACAGACAGCGGACGCAGCAGAGAGCCATTCAAAACGATCTGTTTCTTTTCTTTCTTCATTCGGTTTGACCTCCAATCTTTTTGAAAATGTGGATGTAAGGGTATTTCTTATCTGTAATGGGTTCATCCATAGCAAATGTCCAGCAGTACATCGTGGACTTCAGCCAGCAACTCTTTAATGCGCCGCATGGGAACCTTCTGGGTGCGGGCAATCTCACGGAGACCATAGCCGCCCTGTTTCAGATGAACAATATCCATTTGCTGCTTGGAGACTCTGCCGGCCAGCTCGTGGAGCAGAAGATCCATTTCCAACTGCTGCATGATTGGGTCATGGGCAGGAATGGTATCTTCTAAAGGTGCACCATCGGGATATAATCCGACGTGAATACTGAGAACCTCCATATTGCGCTTGCGGCGCTCCTGGGTGCGGAAGTAATCATAGAGCCGGAATTTCATTTGTCGTGTGGCGATTGTGCTAAAAGAGAATTTTTGTGCAGATGGAGAGTTGAAGTAATCTTTTACTGCCTTTAAATATGCGAAAACAACCACATCATAAAATTCATCTTCCGGCAGATGGTTTTCATTCAGGAACTTGTAGACCAGTCCGTGATGATCAGTGGCAAATGCCTGTTGTTCTTTGGTTAATGGTACTTCACATAACATTGTGTTTTCCTCCTTAAATAAAAAAAGAGGGATACCTCCGGTGTGTTAAACCGAAGGCATCCCTTTGTTCATGTGTCATGTGGCGCAGGCCACATCAGAATACTTATGCGGGCAGCTGCTCGCAGTCACCATTGATCTGGCTGACAGTATAGTGACCGTCTGCCGGCTCGTTGGTCATGGCGCCAGGCTCGATTACATAATCGCAGCCGGTGTCGCGCTGCTCCTCAGTGATCTCGGCACGCTGCTGGAGCAGGAGTTTGATCTGCTCCTTAAAACTGTTGGCGTAAGCCCGGATCTGAGCCAGCTCCTCGCCCTGGAAATCCTGCAGCAGTTTGAAGGTAGCAACACTGTAGTCATTGGTGCCGTTGTTCTCACGCTTGAGACCAATCTGCACGATACTGCCGCAAGTGGCGCGGCGGCGGAGCATGAAGGCCCGGTTCAGAAATTCCTTGAAGGGCTTGATGCTGGTAGGAGGCAGATTTACCTGCAGAGGCATGTACTCACCACTGCGAAGCAGGTAGAGCACACGCATATTTTTACAGGCTTTTCCTTTGCTGCCATCAGGTGCAGAACCAAAGCGGTTCATCACGCAGGCAGCACAGGCGCCTCCGGGAGTGCCGATGCCAACCTTGCCATCCACAGAAGAACAAAGCGGCGTGGTATCGTCGTCATATTCGCTGCCAGCCGGCCAGTAGGCGCAGGTGGCGTGGTTATGTAGAATGACGCCTACCAGATTCTTTTCATAGTCGGGATTGTCCGGATCATCGGACGGCATCTCAAATTGGAGTGTGCCGCCGGCGGGAATCTTGACACGCTGAAAGCTCATCTGCAGACCATCGGCGTCCTCAGCCAGTTCCTCGGCGCTGAAATCGCCTTCGATCATAGTGGGGAGCATGAATTTTTCCTGTTTCATCAAATCGCTGTTCTGATTATACATAGTGGTTCCTCCTTAAAAATTGTGATGGTTGCAGATGGTCAGGCGGCCATCTGATTGATACGGTTCCACTGCTGTCGGGGCATGGACAGGATATTGTATCCGATCCCCTCCAGGGCAGTGGCGCGGTCATAGCTGTCCACATCCTGACTAAAGCGTGTTACGGCATTGGATAGCCCATAGAGGGTCAGATCTTTGCCTTCAATCAGACGCTGCAGAACGCCGGTGCTTTCTTCCTCGGTGATATTGAAATCCTTGCTTGCCAGACGGACAACGCCGGGAATATCAGTGGTATTCATCTGAACGGTTGTGGCTTCACGCATCATGCCAACTACCCGTGTAAACCGCGTTTCATCCACGGCGGCCATCACGGTATCTTTGATCTTCATGGCAAATGTGTGGTCATCAGCGGCCAACGTCTCCTGTGAGAACAGTTGGAAGTTTTCATCTGCCTCATTGACCCGGCCGATGTGAGTGCGGCGAGTCTGGGCATCGTTGACGACCATGCCGTTACTGCATACCAGCCGATAGACCAAAGGCTGGATGTTGACGGAACCCAGTCCAACTTCACTATTGCTGATGATAACGCCGGACTGTACGATGTCACCGGGTACAACTTCGGCTTCAAGCCGCTTGTTGACTACCTTGATGTACATACGGCTGTCCGTGATCTGGCAGCTTTCAAAATAGGCGTCCTCCATTTGCTGAATGACAGGAAGGACGATTTCTGCAATGTCCAGATTGTCAATGCGGCGATAGCGGTTGCTCAAAAACGCCCGTACAGTGCCATCCAGGGTGCGGACCATACGCTGGGTCGGTTCCCGCTGGAACCAGGAATTCACATTCTCTGCCAGCAGTTCCGGATAATCGGAAAGCATACGGTCATAGTAAGCAGCCGGAATCTTCAGATGTGTGCCGATCTGCCGATGGGCAATCTGGTTGATCTCCAATGGCTCCACCAGTGGGTCATCGTGGTCATCAAAGGTGTGGAGATAAAGTTGAGAACCAAAAGGTTCTACTTGAAGTCGCCTGGTATCAAGCAAATAGTCTTGCTTGAGTTTGGATTGGCGTTCAATCTGCTGTGCCATTTCCACGATGGTAAGTCCTGATTTCATTCGTCAAGTTCACTCCTTTCTCTGTGTTCCTTGGCATCAGAAGCATTACCAGGATACCTGAATACCCTGGGCAGTGACTTCAGCCGCCAGACCATTGCTTTCCAGTACCTCTGCCAGACGGGGCCAGTAGACCTTCTGGGGAAAGTTGTTCAGATGCTCCTGAGAAACAGCATCTTCGCCCTGCTCAATGCAGATATCACCGTCTTCCCGAAGCGTCAGTTTGCTGTGTCCACGGGAATTAAGGTCGGAGATCAGTGCTTCCAGTACAGAGCGTCCCTGCGTTTCATACCAGATACGGGGATCAACAGGCTGCCTGTTCGGAGGTGTTGCATCATCCTCGTTTGTTTCTCCGCCGACCTTGGATAGCGGAACGATCTTGACCATATCGCATTTGATATTGGCGTTCTGATCCAGTGTCACATCAGCGTGATCAAACTCGTCAATGCCAAACACACGGATGCGGCCGGTACCGCCATTGCGGATCAGCTGCTCCGGCTGCTTTTCACACCACTCGAAGGTGGCTTGCGGATAAGCGGAGCGCAGATATGCCAGAATACGATGGTTGGTGTGGCGAACCAGCAGTTCATCGGAGCTGGTGCTGCCCAGGTCAGGGATCTCAAAACTTCTTGTTTGGATGCCTTCTGCATGGAGCCGTCTGGTGCGCTGCTGACGCTGGCGATGCCGTTTAGCCTGCTGCATATAGGGGAGAAGCAAGATCAAAACTACCCACAGTCCCCAGAGAGTGAAAACGCCCAGAAGTAGCCAAACCTGCCAGGGCCCACGTACCAGAGCCATAATTGCGATGACCGCACCAATCAGGATCGTGATGCTGCCGCTCAAAAATCCTTTGTCATTATTCATGTTTGATACCATCCTTTTTTCTGAATTTGTTGGAAAACAAAAAAAGAGGGACCGCACCAAGCTTTCAGTTTCATTCTGAAAAACTTGATACGGTCCCTCTTGGGCGCCGAAGTAAACTACTCCGGCAGGGATTCACGGTCGCCGTCCAATACCTCTGTGAGAGGTGGTGCGGGTTCCGCAGTAATGTCCGGGTCATTCTCCTGTCTGTTCGCTGCGGCGGGCTGTTTGGGGAGGAAACCAAAGTCATTTAGACTGACCTTCAGCTTCTTTTCCAATTTACCGTCCTTCATGCGAACATCTACCAGCCGCTGTGAGCCGGCAAGCCAGATCATACTGCCTTTTTTGACCTTGAATTGCATGAGCCGGGTGACATCTGCATCCCAGGCCCATACCTGATAGAACTGCGTCCAGTTTTTGGTGCGTTCCATCAGATCAAAGCATACATAGCTTTGTTTGGACTGGCTTTCTTTGGGTACAAGGTCGTTCATGACGCGCCCGAACACAAAAATCTGTGCCATAACACTCCTTTCTGCCATTGGCATTATTATCTATATAAAAAAGTGCCAGCAGTTTTTCGGCCCTTAAAGGGCGCAAAAAATCACTGACACTTGCATACAAACTTAACAGCGTGTGCAATGCAGGCTTTTGGCCTACGGTACAGATCAAAAAGATCTGTATTCCCAAATGGGATACGCACAAAAATCAATTACAAGTTCAGTATAGCACTGTATCTTGTGCCTGTCAAGATGTAAAACGCTATATATAGATTTATAGCCAGCGACAAGTACGATATGTAGTAGTTGAAAAGGTCTTACTCTGTAAGATGGTTCATAATACGGTAGTAGTCGTCCAATAGGTAGAACTGCGTTTTTGTTGGAGATGCAGTTTGGTAGTCAAAGATCAGACCATATAGGCTGCCGGTGCCATCCACTCCCAGGGAACCAAACCAGCAGGACATCGTATGGCCGTTGAAATACCATAGCTGCAGGTCGTTATATTCCGATTCAGTAACGAGTCCTTTGCGTGCCAGCCGAAGGGCGTCATCTTCATTGATCAGAGGATGAGACAGAAAATCGCGGTAAAGAATATCGGACATACCAAGCGCCTGCTGGTAGGTAAGCGGGTTGGGATTGTCCAGCCACCAGCGGGTCAGCGCTTCAAAGTCATGGATGACTGGGCGGGGCGTAAGGCTGCGGAATTGTTTTAAAAAAGCGATTACTGTTTTCGGAGCAGCTGGAGCCGGTACAGGTATTTCCTGCACACAGTCATTGAGAAAGGCAAACGCGATTTTTTCACCGGTTTTGTCCTCCAGCATCAGTCCGAAGCGTGACAAAGGAGCGAGCAGGAAATGCTCTAGCGCAAAGTTTTCTTCCAGAAAGCGATAGACTTTATATTGTTCGATGGTGTGGGGCTTATACATAGGAAACCCTCCTTTCCTTGATCTACCCAATAAATAGGGACAGAAGGAATGTATTCTGCAAAATATAAGGAAATCAGGCGTTTGTCATTGTGATTTGCAAAATGCCCTTTAAGAAAGCGAGGTGGCTCAAAACCACCTCGCATTTTTAGGATTCAGAGGACGGATCGGGATGCTCCTCCGGCTCGCTGATTGCTTCATAGCCCAAAAAGCTGTTCGTTGAAAGTGCTGCGTCCAGATAGTCATTTCCAACGACAGGCCGTGACCCTTTCTGAAAGTAAAATCGGTAGGGCTCGCCTATTTTAAGCAGGGCCGATTTACTGAGAAGCAGTGTGATCTCTATGCCATGGCTGTCTATCAGATGTACTTTGCGGTAGCGGCGGAGCATAGGTGTACTGATACCGGCGCAGATGCCTTCCACCACCTCGTAGTTCTTATGTGTGGCAGTCGCCCAGATCCCTCGACAGGATATAAGACAGGCGCAGAGTACGATAATCCCCAATGACAGCAGGATATGATCTTTTGTCGCCACGCAGATGATGGCGCTGATTCCCGCACTGGCGATTCCGGCCAGCAGGGTAAGCAGAAACTTTCGTTGCAATACGGTGGGAAAAAGAATCCATTGTTCCATCATGCTCAGACCCTCTCAAAGATAATCTGCTGCCGCAGATACAGATTGGCAACGGCTAATGTCACCGGTTTGCTGCTCTGGCTGACTTTGACCATGCTGGCAATGTTGTCACTGGTGGTTGTTTCATCTCCGTAGAGGGAATCCAAAAGCGCACATTCATTGGGGAGGCGGGAAATATTTTTATCTATGCACTTGATGATCTCTGCAGTGGAGAGCAGGGCTTGTCCGGCAAGGCGCATGACCAGAGCTTCGTATTTGGTGCGTTTATCTTTCTGGAACAGTTTCCGCGTAGCGGATACCGGAACATGTGCCAGCAGCGTCAGCTTGACAAAAGAGGCGAGCCGGAGGAAGAACGGTCCGCTGGTTGGGATAATGCTGAGCGAACCAAGCAGGTCATACAAAGCATCGTATTCTGTTTCACCACTGCCGGATACCAGAAGACCGCGGGTAAGCAGTCGGTTTGTACAGTCTTCCCAAGAACGCTCGGTACAGTAACCGGATGCGGTGGCTAGCTTTTCGTATTCTTGTGCGATGTCATCCCAGCGCAGGATTCTCCAGTTGAGCATGCTCCAAATCACCATTTCCTGCATATCGGCCATGTACTCCTGACCGCCTAACAGGATGATTGGACAACTGCGGTTGCAGCCGTTTGTCCTTCGTTCAAACCGGCCGACCGCAGTGTATAGGGTTTTGATTGCCATATTTCGATACCTCCTTCTTATACATATCCCTTACTGTTGCTGATGCTGATTTTCAACAGATCAAAGCAGGCAGGTTAAAAAGTCAGGGTCATTGCGAAGTTTTTCCAGGGAGCGGGAGATCCAGGCGCCCACATGGGAAGGAGGGACTTGATAGAGGGCGGCGATGTCTGTAATGCGCATTCCCTGAACCTTCAGCGCCAGTGCTTCGATGCCAAGTCTGGCAACGCCCTGATAGTTCTGTTTGCTGGCTTCCAGCAGATCAAGGGTCTCCAGACGAGAAAGGTGGGAGTCAAAATGGTCATCCGGCTGGTCTACCTGCTCTCCATCTGCGGCCAGCTCGCCCTGTTCTCCGATGATCAGTCGACTGATGTGCCGCCCCTGACTACAGATTTTTCGGCAGTAGGAGAGGAGTCCATTTTTCACAACCTTTTTGGCGTAGGTTGAAAACTGCGCCTGTCCGGCATTGTAGGTAAAAGCGGCCTTGCAGAGCCACAGGCATCCTTCCTGAAACAGATCTCCATACTCCAGACCACAGATGCCGGGATTTACATGGATGTTGTTGACAATGACCCAGTGAACGATGGATAGGTTTTTTTCTACCAGTGTCTGCTGGTCTTTGGTAAGCTTAAAGTTTTGCTTCATCAGGCTTCACCTCCGTTCAGGCAGCACGCCCGGATGTGTACGCCGGAGCCTGCTGACAGAGGGAAATGACTTGCTCGCACATATATTCGGAAAACTGGCCGATGTGGGTCTGGTGTGCATCCAGCCCCAGTTTGGCTTGCAGCCAGATATAGACCTCCCATTTTTCCATATGGCAGTCCTGCTGCAGTTTTTTTAGGGCACGATGGGCCAGAATGCGTTTGTGGCGCAGATCGCCATTCGCCAGTGTCCCCATGGGGAGCAATGTGCGCTCATGAGCACTGACATAGGCATTGCAGGCCGGCCATCTGTCGCAGACATACAGAAATTTTCCTCTGGTCTGTGGAGTAGATCCATACACAAGGCTTGCAGGCCGAAGAGAAGCGTGAGCATGACAATAAGGACATTTGATTTGCTTTTGTTTCAATAAAATCACCTCCATTACGCGCCGATGACGGCGGCATTGCGTCTTAACAGGCAGAATCATCCGAAGTAGGTATCCCGGTCTGGGCATAGCTGTAAAAACGGACATACATGGTCCGAAGAGGTATGCCATTCCAGAAACTTGGTATAAGCAGTCCGGAACGAGCGGCACTCCAGAATTGCAGAGCATTCTTCGGGGTCCACTGCTTCTCCACTCAGCTTCCGCACTGTCTGGACGGACAGAAAGATCGGCTGACAGCTTGCGTCTGCTGCCATCAGGAACCCCTCACAGGATGCCTGCCGGATCATTGGACAAAGTGAACCGCTGCAGCGGATGAACAGGGCGTTGCGCCAGTTACCCCGGACTGCTTGCAGAAAGGAATAGAACTGACACGGTTTTTGATTCATGCTTTCACCTCCGTTATTCGTTATCTGCAAATAAAAAAGGGGGCCAGCTGCAGAAGTTCTGCAAACTGGCCCCTGATTTGGTGCTTAGGAGAACAGACTTTCAATCTCCTCAGTGATGCGGGGGATGACCGTATCGTTGAAGATGAGGGTCAGAGCCGCCAGGAGCAGCGCACCCAAAACTACGGCGATAATGATCTTGACGGCGTCCGAAATGTAAAAATCGCCGCGCTGATTGGACAATGCCATACGGCCGCGGTTGAGCAGATAGTTGGCTTTGGTATAGATACGGGTCGTGAATTTTCTCATGGGTAACCTCCTGTTATATGTTTGATTGATGGTTGAGTGGATGGGTATATCAAGTCCACCGCCTGTTAAGCGCGGCGGATAGGCTTGATCAGGTTGTTTTTGTTGGAACGGGGCCGGTTCGGATATGCTTTAGGTCGCTGGAACAGCAAGCAGCGGAAGCGGCGCTTTTTGGTGCCGGTATCATTCGGCGGATAAAATTTCTTTTTGGGCATAGGCATTCTCCTGTAAAAAATGGAGCCGGGCTGATGAAGCAGCTCGGCTCAGTTCAGATGAAAAGAAATGATGTGCCTGCCGCTATGGAAAATCGCTTGGGTACAAATGCTCACCTCCCTATGTATCTGTCTTCCATATGAGGAGCAGGTATGAAAACGCCCGGAAGTACCATGGCAGATACCAATTAGCCAAAGAACGCCCCGAGCGAACTCATAACCTCGGTACAGAGCACCACCAGGTAGATGATCATAATGCAAATCAGCATCATCATAGAGTAACGCTGGATCTTTTTGGGACGTTTGGCAGCTTCCTTTTTCAGATTGTTCTGCTCGATCTGACGCATATCGAAGGTAATCATTTTGAAGTACATCCGCTGGTCATCGCCGCGCAGGACACCAATCAGACCACGGATCACATCGGACAGCATGGGGCTGCCAATGCGGGTTTCAAATCGAATGAGGGCATTTTCATAATTGCCGGTCTTCATATCAGCAATGGTCTGATCCAGTTCAGCGCCGAAGTCTTTCCCAGCCACACGGCGGTAGGAAGTCAGAATTTTAAGTACATCCCTGTCATTTTCAAGGCTCTGGCCAACAGTCAAAGCAAACCGGGGAATCTCGCCCTCAATCAGTTTGCGGCGCTTTTTAACAAAATCAAAGGCGGCATAGTAGGTTGAAAACCACAGTGCCACCGCAAGGCCAATCAAAATAGGTACCAGCAGCGGAATAAGAAATGCCATGGGGATGGCACACAGGCCGACTGCCCCTGCAGTTACCCAGGCTCTGGCCGTATAGACCTCTGGGGTAAGCTGCAGACCTGCAATGTCCAGAGCACGTTGTACCTTATTGCGCTTGAGCCGGTCCAGCCGTAAATAAGGGGCGATCCAACCGGCGATTTTTGTCACATAGACATCAAGCAGCTTTTCGTTTTTGGTGCCCTGCTGTTTGCGGGAGAGCATCATCATTTGTGAGGTCTTCTTGGTCGGGATGTCCACAAAGGCGCAGGTCAGGTTGTAAACGGCAAAACCGAAGAAGATGATGGCGATGAGCGCCAGAAAGGTCATACGCTGTCACCTCCATATTCGATGGGCTTGCTCAGTTTCATGATCTGGGTCAGCGCAAACAGGATGATGGCTGCGCAGATCGCCAGTGCAATTTTGCCCGGTGTGGTGAAGATAAGGGTGTGGAACCAATCCTCATTCAAGAAATAGAGCAGCGGCACATTGGCGATAACCAGAAATATCATAGTGATGGCTTCACGTCGCGGCCCTTGCATCATTGCCTCCAGTTCCGACTGCACCACACGCACATCGGAGAATTTCTGGTTGATGGTAGGAAGGGTATTCTTCATACTGCGGTCGGACTGACACTGGATGAGGGTGCCGCACCATTCATGGAAGACCCGGTTGGGAATCTTCATCTTCAGGCTGTTGATAGCGCTGGTAATATTGGCGTTGATCAATTCCGCTTCATAAACGAAGGCTTCAAAGTTGGCTTTTACCGGCTCATTGATATAGGGCAGGTTTTCCTTGACAGAACGGATCAGATCCTCGGTGCGTAGGTAAGAAGTCGTGATGATGGAAATAGCGGTTTCCAGTTCTTCGTTCAGGTGCTTTTTATAGCTGGCGGCAGTGCTGCGCAGATACCAGATCGGTATAAGAGAAAAACCGATACCCAGAATGGGCACCATGTACACATTCCCAATCAAAAGGGCAAGTACAGCCCCCACAGCGAACAGGATCAGGGACAGCCGTTTTATTGCCTCATAGCGATCCGCCCGTCCGGTGCCCTTCAAAATCTGTTTCAGTTCGTAATCCTGATTAAAAAAGCCCTTGGCTGGCGTACCCAGAAGAACATTCAGTTCATCCGACAAGGTGGCGGATTTTCGCTGGGAGCGGAAGAGGGCGTCAATAAAATCACCCGGCTTCACACCAAACAGAGCCAAAAGCCCAGCACTGAGCAGGATAAAACAGATAAGATAGATCCATTGCAATTAACCCACCTCCTTTGGCGGCCCCATGAATTCGTCCAATTCCTTGTTGGAAATGCCATTGTCCAACAGCCTTTTTTTTAAGGAATCGGAGATCAAGCCGATTTTTTTATGGTGCCCCACCACACGGGTTTCACCACGGTCATCAGTTACATTGTCCTCCACTTCATATTTGTATAGGGAATGGGCGATCAACCGCCCGTCCTGGTAGTCCTCGCCCTCGATGATTTCCATGATCTTACGGGAACGGTCCTCCAACTGCTTGGTAAAGACGATGATGGGATAGGCCTCTACCATGATTTGCATGAGGATGGAGTCATCCATGTTATACTTGCGTTTGGCAAGGGTCATCATCCTGCGGTAAGTACTGTTGCAGGAGTTGGAGTGGATGGTGGTACATACAGTATGGCCAGTACGGGAACTTTCGGCTGCGGACAGGCTTTCTGCCGCTGACCGCATTTCACCTACACCGATGACATCCGGATGCTTACGCAGCACCCGCTCCAGAAGAAAATCCTGATTGATGTTCAACGCAGGGTTCTCGCTGGGGCGGGTCAGCAGATGTACTACGGAATTAAGGATATTGCCCTGCGCATCCCGCTTGACCAGATCAAATTCGCGGCTGCCTTCTTCAATGGTGATCAGGCGCCGGTTATTGGGTACATTGGACAGCAGCCAGGCCATGATCGTGGTCTTGCCGGAGCCGGTAGAGCCTGCAATACAGACGGACACCCCATAGCGGATACATGCAGTCAGAAAGTGAAGCATTTCAGCGGTGGCACTGCCGGAGTTCAGCAGTTTTTCTTCACTGACGGTCTGCTGGTTGACAATACGGATGGAGGCATTGACGCCTACATCTGCATCCACAATGGGAGTTTTGTCCACCGAAATGCGGATGTTCTTGTCCAGAAATCCCACAATGCTGGGCATGGTGTCATCAATGACCATGCCGCAGGCGTTGAGCATCCTGCGGATCACATCGATGGCGTGCTGGGGCGAACTGAATTTATCAGGGATCTTGATGCTGCGCCCACTGGATTCGATTACTTCAATGTCGTTGTAGGCGTTGATGTTGACCTCCTCAACACCGGGCTTATAGATCCATTTCTTCAAAAAGGAGTAGCCGGCCATATCCTCATAGAGTTTGGAACACAGTTCTTTTGTAGAGAGCCCGTCAAGGGCATACTTTCGCTTGACAATGTAGTGTTCCATCAGTTCTTTGAGCAGGCTTGTGGCACGCTCTGCATTGCCTTCCCCGGCTTCGGCAATGGTGGAAGCATGGTTTTCGGCAAAATACCGCTGCACATCCTCCAGTACCTGGTCATAGGTCAGCTCCTGATTGGCGGCCGGTGTGAAGAATATATCATTCAAATTACTCATCGGCATCCTCCTCACATTCATATGCTGCATCATCTTCTGACTGCTCGGCCAGTTCCATTTGCTCCAGGATTTCCAGTACCTTGTTCAGTGAAGCAGTGTATTTGGGGTTGCAGTAGGTGATAGCCTTGAACATACCGCCTTCGGTAGCACAGCGGTCGATCTCCTTACTGTATGGAAGCAGGCCGTCAAACCCGCCGATGATATAGCCCATTTCATCCAAGGCGTGGAAGGGACGGGCCAGACCGGCGAATGTCATATGCTCAGAAAACCGGAAGCGCTCATCCACAAGCAGAGGCTGATGAGCTTTCAGGTAGTTGATGCCCTTTAGGTCCGGGGTGAGGATGCGGATGACCACATCGCCGGCTTCAATGGCAGCGGGAGTGAACACATTGGTCATGCTGGTGCTGCAATCCAGGATGACGAAATCTACCAGCTTGGCAGCAGCATGAATGAGCTGCAGTACCATGGCATATTTGACCTCCGGGTAGCTCAGCGGGTTTTCTCCTGCCGCATATCCCATCATCCCGATGAAGGGATAGTTTTTCAGCACTGTCACATGACTGGCGACCAGAGATGTATCAATCTCCACACTGCTCAAAACCTGACCGATAGAGGTATTGGTCTGGATGATCTGCTCCGGCAGCCAGACCGGCAGCATAGGGACATTCATATCGGCATTGATAATGATGGCTTTCCGTTTGTCCCGGGTCAGGGCTTTTGCCAGAATACAGCAGAACATGGATTTGCCGCTGCCGGGGCTTCCCCAGACGGTGATAACTTTACCCATAACGAAGATCCTCCTTCCTTGATTTGATTATTCTGCCGAGGGTGCAGTTTCATTAGTGGATTGTGCAGACTCTGCAGTTTCCGTTTTCTGGGGTTCACTTTCAGCGTCAGAATTTTCCGCATCTGCAGCTTCTTCCTCAATCAAAGTTTCGGGGAAGTAGATTTCCTGCAGAGTCTTATCCTGCTCGGCAAGCAGCTCATCTGCCAGTTTGTCATTGTTGCGGGAGATAAGAGCCACATGAGCTACGCCGTCATTTTCAAGACCGGTAATGATCTTCGCCTGTTCAGGGCTTGCCAGCACAGTGATGGTGGCCGACTGCTGCTTTTCTTCATCCTCCGTGGGCTCCTTGGCATTATCCACATTGATGCCGTCTGAGTCGGTGACGGACAATACTTTGACAAAACGCAGTTCCGGTACTTCGGCCGCTGTATCAAGAAAATGGTAAATACGGATGATGTCACCGGGCTGGAGCTTGTCAGAGAGGCCGGAAGCAAGTGTTTTAACGGTCAGCGAGATAGCAACCTTACCGGAAGGGATGCTGTTGAGTGCCACATCGGACGAAACCGGTACAGAGCTGATCTTGCTGGTAAGGATATAGTCACCCACAGCCAAGTCGGCGGTAGCGTAAAGACCATTTACATCGGAGAGCTGATGGGCGATGTTGGAGGGGAGGTTATAGCCGCCTACTTCAACCACCTCGGCATTTTCTGACGAGATTTGCTCGCCTTTCAATACCGGCTGGGTGATACGGACAATTTCCTCTTTTCCATTGGTCTGACGGGCGATGGTTGGAAGTGCCACAAAGGCGATAACTGCCGCCAACAGCAGAGAGAGGATACCGAAGATGAATCGGTTATTCAGTTTCATAAGCGTTGTCTCCTATCTTAAAAATAGTTGGGCCAGGGTCGCTGTACAGCAGCCACAGGCGAGAAATGGCAGGAACGGGATAGCAAGGGGCTGCCCAGTTCGATAAAGCCGCCTGAGAAGAAAGATCACAGGAATTGCGGTAACAGCGGCAGTCAGAAAGACCAGCGCCATGCCGGAAGGGCCATAGACCAGCCCTAATATCCCGCAGAACTTGATATCCCCGCCGCCCAGACCGGTGCCGTTTGTTGCCAGTGCAGCTGCCAATGGAATACAAAAGCCGAGCAGGGCGCCTACTAGGGCATGGGTAGCGACCGGCCAGAGAAAGAGCGGCGGGAGCCCATGATTTAACAGGAAACACCCCTGCAGGACCGGCGCCAGGGCAGCTAAGGGGATAAAAAAGACGAGTGCCTGGTCAGGCACCCGTCTGTAAAGCACATCGTAGACAGCAAAGCCGGCCACCACAAAAAATATGGTAAGCAGGTAAGTTGTCCAGAGGTTATTCTCGATTGGTATACCAGTCATCATAAAGGCTCCCTTGGATCGAAACATAGTCATTTAGGTTGATGGATAGCATGCCGTCAGGAGTCCAGGTATCCCACACCTGTGTATAGATGATGTAGTCGGTGGCATCTGGGAACCACAGTGGTGTGAAATGCACTGTCCGGTCATAGGTGGAAAACTCGTTGGGCTTGAAGATGAATTTTGCACTTTGGCCGCCGGAACGCTGCAGAAGCCGCAGATAGGTCTGATACTGGAACTCAGGAAATACGGAAAAAGCAGTTTGGGGATAAGTAATGTGGCTGGTCGGGGCATCTGTGGACAGCGTTGCCCGTACTTCGGTTTTAACGCCGTACCCGCTTTTCATCGTCTTGCCGGATGCTGTGGGTACAATATCGTCTGGCATTAGGGACATCTCGCCGCTGATGGAAGCGGAGTAGCCCGTATATTCGTATTCCCAATATCCTTCATCAACCCAGTGCCCGCCATCTTCACCGTGGTCGCACCATACCCATACAGGCACCCAGTAGCAGCTCCAGACGCCCCAGTTGGCAGTGAGCTTCTGCGTTTCATTGGGCAGGGGCGGCACAGAGTAGCCGGGATTGGTGTCGGTTGCCACAGGGTCAGGCGGAATGTGCTCATTCAAATCTACAATCTTTGCAACAAAGGTATCCTGAGCGGTATAGGCGCCGCTGACAGATACTGTAATGGTCACGGTCTGCGGGGTGGATGGGGTATGCCATTTGACCCAGACTACCTGACTGTCACCGGCTGGGATTACTATATCATTGACTCGGTAGGTGGTGCCGAGGATATGGAAGGTAACCGATGCTGGATTATCCGGCGTCAGATCCTGGTCCGTCCGCAGTGTGACGGCGGTGATTACATCCGTGTCCACCCGGTATTCTACATCAGGAGCCTCAATTTCTCCTTCCGGCGGAGCTTCATCAAACCAGACGATACCAACGCCGAGGGTGCTGATGATGTCGGAATTGTTCTGCTTTCCAGTGGTGCTGCCTGTCCAGGCGGAGATGCCAAGGTCACTGAATTCCAGGAACATGGACAGCGGCAGGTTTTTATGGGTAAGCGAGGTCATGGTTTTCCGCAGATTGCCGCCGGACATCTGATCATACAGGCCGGCTTCAGTAGCTGTCATACAGTAATACTGGCCGTTGTGTGTGAAATAGGCAATGGGTTCGATCAGCAGCTTGTACTCGCCGGCAATCATCCGCTCATAATCGACTCCGGCTGCCTGAGCGACCATCATGCACGCATATTCAGAACAGAAATACCGTTTGATGGCTTCAATGTTGCTCTGCCCCTTGCTGCTGACGATTGTGGGCATAGACTGCGCGGGCTTAATGCAGGAATAGGCAACGCCGGACTGGAGGGAGAGACCGGTGCCGCTCAGGTATTGCAGTTTGTTGACCTTCCCAAAATGGAGAAGACTGGTCTTCTGCGTCCGGTTTGAAAAGTCCAGAGGAGAAGATACGGCAGTTCCGCTGGATGCGTCAACAACCGTAATGCGGACGCCATCATTACCCGGAGTCCAGAAGTTGCTGCTTGTGCCCTGACCCATGCCGCCACCTCCGCCATCTATGTTTCCATTTCCGCCCGTTGCAAAGGCAGAGGAGGGGAATAGACAGAAAACAAGGGTAAAGCAGCATAGGAAGGCGAGAAGTCGTTTCAAATACATCACGCTCCAATCCTTTTGAAAATAGGAAGGCCGCCACAATCCTGTGACGGCCAAGTAGTGCCATATTCAATTGTAGTAAATCAGCCCATATTGCCGACCTGTTTGTTCAGATCCCCATCGCTGTCACCGTTGGACTGCTGTACATCTCCGGGAACAACCCAGCCAAACACCGGATCGTATACAGCTCCATTTCCGTTGCTGGAGCCGGGAGCCGGTTCATTGCTGGGCGGTGTTTGCTCGGCGGGCGGGGCAGTAACCTCCGGAACTGACGGGGCGGGATTGACGGTATGCTCCTGACCAGGATCTTTGATTTCGGTCTTACCTTCCGGCACCGGAGGAGGCGTTTCTTCAGGCTTTTCAGTATCGGTAAAGTCGATCACAACCTCATCCTCCGTTTGGGAGGTTACTTTGGGATATTCTTCTTTGGCATCTGTGGACTGGCCGGGAGTATAAGCATCTGCTCCATTATCACCATCTGCGTGTGTGCCACCATCTGACCAATCGCCGGTGACGCTGCTGGGTGGGGATTCATCCGGCCTAAAATCTCTGGTACGGTCGCGGCTCACGAACCAGCAGACACCCAGAATAGTGACGCAGAGGAGAGCCAGCGAGGAAACAATAAAGCCTTTGGATTGGAAAAATTTCTTCATATTTTGCATACACTCCTTTTTTGCTGTTATATAAAGCCTATACGGTAGAATGTGCCGGGCTTTCAACAGTATTGTTAGAATTTTGTGTTGTGGTAGCCTGTCAGCTCCACCCGTTGGGTGATAGCCGGATAACTGTGGCCGAACATCCGCACATAGAACTCCACGTCACAGTAAAAGATGTACTCAACCCGTCCATCCTCAACATTGAAATCCAGGCTGATGTCGGAAACCTTGTAATCCTCCGTTGAAAGCGGAATCTTGGAGTCCAGGCCACCTGCCACTGTAGCCTCCAGCATGTCGGTATAGTCACTGCTGGAGTAAAGGGTATTTAGGTACTCTTCAAAGTTGGTCTCACGCTGGGAGCGGTAGGTGTCTGCATAAATCGTGCCGCTAAGATTATTTAACTCCATTTTAGCGCCGTTGCGGATGTTGATGCAGGTGATCCGGATGGAAGCATACAGGAGCAGGAAGGAAATCAGCATCACGATGCCTACCACAAAAAAGCAGGCGAAAAAGGTGATCTCGCCCCGTTCGTTTCGCAGCGGCTGTTTCAACCGCAGGAATATGCGTTTCATAGGTCACCTCACTTCCAGTAGTGCTCACTGACGCCGCTGCCACGGGCAACCACTGTGATGTTTACCAGGTCAAAATTCCAGAACCCGCCCAGTTTGGCATCTCCCTCGATAGTAATGAAGAAGGGGGTGCCCAACTGGATGGCATTTGTCATACCGGATGGCCTGGATGATGTGTAAGTAGCGTCAATGGAGTAGGAGATATTTTCGGCTCCTTCGATCTGAGAACTCAAAAATTCAAACAGTTCATCAGTCTCGCCGTTGACGCCGCCGGAAAGCTGGATCTGTTTGACCATCTGATCGGCGGCATGGTCAAGTTCCTGCTTTGTGGAAATAATGCTGAACAGGTCAATAATGAAGGCCAGCAGCAGGACAGCGATGAAGATAAAGACCACCGTACTGAAATAGTTGGCCTCGCCCCGCTCGTTGTTCAGCATTTTCCGGGCTTTTTGAAAGAGAATAGAAACCACCACCTTTACTGAAATTGAAAACAGCCGCTCCAAACCGGAGCGGCTGCTATGCAAAGTTTTGACTGTACCAAGTATAACAGATATGGATTTACGGCGAAAGGGCAGGAGTGTGCCAATGTAGAGACAATTTTGTGCCAACCATGTTTCTTTGAAACATTACAGCAGTGATTCCACCAGCTGATGGATGTCGGTAAATGGATTGACAGCAATTCCAAACGGTTTGCTGCTGTCATTTTGAAGATGGTATTGCTCTACACGTTTGGCGTTCTGAATCGCAATGGCTGTATGCTCTGCTAACTGGTTATATACATCGCCAGCTTTCTCGTAATCAGGGAGATAAGTGGTCAATGCGTTTTTCACTGCGGGGTAGTCTTTGAAAAATTTGGTGGTGTACTGGAAATGCAACAGATACCAAAATTCAAAGCAGGGATTGGAGAGTGCAATCTGAATCCCCTTCGCATCTGCCATTTTCCTTGCCTTGGAGAGCAGACTGTCCTTTGCAGTGATGGGGTCAGGGTTGTTGTAGTTCACATCTCCATCTGCAACTACCCATACAGAGTCTCCCTCTGATACGGAAATCTGATTTTTGTTCTGATATTCCACGGCTTTCCGGATCAGGCTGAGATAATCTGTTTCACCTCCGCTGGTGCGGCTGCCGACCACACGAATATCAATGTTTGTCTGACGGTTGCGGTAGTGTTCAAAATACTTAGGCTCAGTTTGAGAACCCTCCGTTACAATCAGAATGACAGGCTTTATTTTTCTGCGTCGCTGTCCACGCTTTTCAATTTTTCCACGTGCCATTTTACAGCCCTCCCTTGATAAAGGGGATCGCACCATAACGACCAATCAGATAGCCCTTCTCCACCTTGGCATCCTTGCGGATGGAAAAATCGTAAAGGGAGAACAGATCGGTAGCCGCTGTTTGCTCGTCTTTTTCGGTAAACCAAATCTGATCTCTCCTCAGTACATCCAGGTCAAGAAGATTGGTGTTGTGTGATGTGAAAATCAACTGGGCTCCATTTGGATTGAACTCCACGCTGTTAAAAAGTGAGACCAGATGCTTTGTCAGAAGAGGATGCAGATGAGCGTCCATCTCGTCAGCGACAAGAAGGGTTCCTTCATCCAGCACCTTTTTTACAACACCGATCAGTTTGAAATAACTGTTGGTGCCATCAGATTCCTCTGCCATGTTCAGCGCGTAGGAAGAAGTATTTCCCTCTGTATCCTGTACCGTGTGAATGGCCTCAATATTGGTAAAGATATCATTGCGCTGAGAAGGAGCGGGTTCTGCATCACGCATCTGAAGGGACTGTATGCCAAAATCTGCAACACGCAGCATAGAGGCGATCACATGCCGGTAGTCATCATCTTTGAGTTGTTCTGCTTCAAGGCCGTAGGCGTCTGCAACAGAATTTTTCGTGATGATCTGGCAGGAAGCAAACCATTCCAGAACCGGAATCACTTTGGAATAGCTCCAGTTTGATGCGACAGACAGATAGAGCTTGTTGGCCGAAGTGCGATCCTTGAGAGTGTTTTGTTCATCGACATCAACGGTAAAGCGAAAATCTTTTGTGTCTTTTCGCTCAAAAATGAGTGCCTGCCTGCCATTGGGATAGTAATACAGATATTCTTCAATAACAGCCTTGTCTGTTACAGAAAAGCCATACGCATATCGGATGCCATTTGTGGTGAAGATGACCTCAAAGCTGCTGGGGCGAGAGGGTGTTTCCCGGTCAAACTTGAACGGCGAACGCTCAATGGTTTTGTGGAGCTGCTGGTTATGCGAAGTCAGCACATAATTTACCATGAACCAAAACGCATTCAATACATTGGACTTTCCGGAAGCATTGGCGCCGTAAATCACGGCAGACTTCAAATGCTTTTTGCTTCCGTCCACAATCAGGTGCTCTGGATGTTCGTTATCCTTACTGGCAAGCAGGGATAACACGACATTATCTTTGATAGAGAGAAAGTTCTCTACACTAAATTGAATCAGCATAAAACAACCTCCTAAATCCTTGTTATAATATATTATATCCGCATTTTTGTGAAAAATCAACGCAAACGAAAAATAAAAATCTATATAGAGGGTTTAAGAGGATAGTCGTGTGGAGAGGATATGCGGTGGGAGTTTCGGTAATGATAAAAAGCAAGCCTGGGAAACAGTTCGCCGCTGCTTCCCAGGCACTTTGCTTACAGGTTCTGACGGATGATCCGGGTGATAATACCTACAGCCACACCCCGCTCCATATCCAGACGGGTGACGGCAAAAGATACATCGTCCTTTTTGCCGGGCATCCGGTAGTCATAGCAGGAGTGGGCTACCGCATTGACGCCGTTGGAGAGGCGTACATAGACAACGCCCTTGTGGACATCTGTGACACGGCCGGCATACTTGCCCTGGATACGGCACTTCTGCAGGTTGTCCCTGTCGGTGTTCTCGGAAATACTCTTGATGTCAGCCTTGATGCCCAGGTCCTCCAGACTGTTGCGCTGCACGCTGAGAATCCGGACCAGCACCTCATCGCCTACGGAAAAACGCTCATGGGCGTCACCGATCCAGTCCCAGGCAAGGTCACGGGCAAGGATGGAGGTTTCAACGCCGAAGACTTCCACGCGCACAACCTTTTCGGCCACAGCAATCACACGCGCCTGGACGATGCGGCCCTCATAGACACGGTACATACCGGCAGCATCCGTATCCAGATAGAAAATCTGGCGTTTGCGTAGCATGGCCTCCTTGCGGCTGGCAACTACGCTGCGGGTTTTGGAGTCGATACCACGCACGATGAAGTCAATGTCAGCGCCGAGCATGTTGCCAAGAATCTTATTTTGGCGCAGCATAAGGTCGGCGTATTCCTGACCGGAAGGGCTGCGGCCCAGATTGATCATCATTTCCTTGATAGGGATAATGACACGGAACCCCTTGTAATCCACAACTGCCACCGTCTTGCGGTTGTCCAGCTGTTCAATGCCGCCCAGCTTGCCGGTGATGATCTTGCGGGTGCGGTAGGCATTATGGATTTCATGCCAGATTACATCATCACGGTCTTCGGCAGTCTCGACATCATCCCGGCTGCGGATGGTAAGAACGGAGGCCTCGCCGCGCTGGGGGCGGGGCTGACGCCGGGGAGGAGAAGTGGGTGCAGGAGCGGCAGCTTCCTCCAAGGCAGAAGCATCAGGCTCCACAGCGGCTTCCTCCGCATCAGGGATAGTATCGGCTGTAGCTACCGGATCGGCAGCCTCGGCAGGGACTTCCTCTGTGACAATTTCTTCAGGAGCAGCAGCTTCTTTCTTCTTTCGGCTGGTACGCTTGGGCTTGGGAGGTGCAGGGGGTTCCTGCACAGCGTCGGCATTATCTTCGTAAACATCAGGCGGCTGCACATCAGAGTCTTCCGGCATATCAGTGGGAGCAGCGCTTTGATCGTCTGTTTCAGCAGGCGTATCCCCGAACATTTCCTCCTCGGTGAGTTCAGGAAGGGGATCTTCAGCCATATCTTCGGCAGAGGTGTCCTCCAGGGGCTGATCCATTTGCCCCAGCAGTTCGTTCAAATCCAGACCATCGCCAGCGTCAGCAGGAAGGGATTCAGGTTGAGCGGTATCGGCCGGCAGAGTTTCATCTTCCGACATAACGGTTTCGGTAACAGGAGTGTCCTGTTCCAGAAGTTCTTTTTTCTTGGTTGCCATAGATTAAAACCTCCTATGAATTTGATAGTTTTGTTTAAGACAGGATGGAATCCTTGTCTGTGGTGATAATGCCTTCCGGCGTACCGGCAGATTTAGGGGTCGGAGTCTCTTTGGGTGATTTATCCGTGGGGGATGCCGGCTTGGTGGCTTTGCGCTTTGCCGGTTTCTTTGCTGCAGGAGCCGGTTTCGGCGTGGGTTGCGGTGTTTTGGCGGCTTCTTCTTCCAAGCGGCGCCATTCCGGCACATGGGCAGATGCTTTGCAGGAACGCAGGTACTTGGCTTCCGGGTGTTTGGAGTAATCCATTTTGTCTACCTGCAGAACCTTCTTGCCACGGATGATGATGAGCGCCTGATCCAGCGGGAGCCGCAGGACTTCATCAGGAGTAAGTACAGGGCGTTTTCCAACACCGGAGGTCTCACGAAACTCTGGTGTATAGTTGGAGATACGCCAGGTGCCCAGCTGTTTGGATTTACTGGATACTGCTACAGAGGCAAGCCCTGTCCTGGCAGAAATAAATTCGGCAGTAAGCTGGTCTGTACAGCCTAAAAACAACTGCGCGTCACAGTTTCCAATGATTTCCTGCCACAAATTCTGCGGGTATCTGTTCTGCAATCCTGCGAGATTTTGGAACACACAGGACATGGAGATATTCCGGGATCGTATTACGCTGAGCCGGCGGGAGAGGTCTGGGATTGTGCCGCACGCTGTCAGTTCTTCCCCAAGGATATGGACAGGCACAGGCAGTTTGCCGCCCTCGCAGTTGTGGTCTGCATATCGCACCAATTTGATGAAGCAGAAAGATAGAAACAGCGAGGCCAGAAAATCAAAGGTGCTGTCCTGGTCGCTGGTAACGAGGAAGTAGGCACAGGGCTGCTGACCCGGAAGTTCCAGATCGATCTCATTCTTAGCGGTAATTTTTTTAATCAGCTCAGACTGGAATACCTGCAGGCGGCTGCCCAGACCGATAATCACGCCGCTTCGCACTGTGTCGCTGGCCTGCTTGAACAGGCTGTAGGGTGCTTTGGCAGGGTGCGTGGAAGGAAGCGCCTCGAACAATGTGTCAAGTTGGGATTCTCCATTGAGAGTCAGCAGCCGGTAGACTTCGCCAATGTTGCGGTTTTCTTCCGCATAGCCTTGATCCACATACAGTACCAAGGCCTTGAGCAGATTCATCTCGCAGGCATCCCAGAAATGGTCGCTCTTGCCGTTGTTCGTGGTGTTCTTGATGATGACATCTACAAAAAGCTGGGCCATTAGTTCCTGTCCCTCAACTTCGGCAAGGCAGCACCAGGAATCTGAGTTTTCAGGCGAAACGAGGTTGAATACCTTGACACAATAGCCCCGGCTGCGGAGAAATTCGCTTGACTTCTCGTACAATTCCGATTTGGGATCGCAGATGATCAGCGATTCTCCGGCGCTATTTTCGCCTCGGACAGTGGCCTGAAGGATACGGTTCATACAAAACGAACGGGTTTTCATGGAACCACTGGCACCGTAGACGGCCAGATTGCCGTTGATTCTGGTATCTTCCGGTATGCAGACTGCTTTGCCATCCAGCATACCCAGTACAACACCCTTGTGTTTTCGCAGATCAGGCACCAGATCCAGTACGCCGGACATCTCTTTGCGGGACATCCAGCCGGAGGTGCCATAAGTGCCTTTGGCGGAGTAGGAGAAATTACGGTCTTCATCATACTCGCCGGCATCACCATATCCCATGCGCATGACCATGATGAGCAGCACTGCTAACAAGCCAATGCAGATCAAGATGCCATACACGCCATAAGGCGGTCGGAGCACAGAGGAAAGGCAGAGAAGGAAGTCGGGCGAAGCGGCCAGCGGTGAAGTACCATCGCCGGGAATGCCGCCGCCCTGTTTCCAGGTTGCATAGTTGCCCAAAAGCTGCGCCAGAAAGCCGCCTGCGTATAGGATCGCAAGAATGGCAAAGGGCGCTGCAATCAGGCTCACGATCAGTTTTTTCTTGTTTATGGGAACAACCTCCCCTCGAATTTTGTGAAATCAATGGTCTGGAAGCGCACCCGGGAACCGCAGTAGCTGCGAAGTACCTCTGCCTGGAAGTCAAAGCAGATCAGTATGCCCGGGCGCTCGGATAGTTCGAGAGAGGTGTTAAAGCGTGCGATACGGGGCAGATCACAGAAATAGCCAAACAGGACTGGTGAGCCGTCCGGTGAAATTCCGTCATGCTCAATAGCCAGTCCGGGCTGCCTCGCAGTAAGACCTTGGAGCAGAATGCGATCCAGCTCCGCAGTTTTCCCAGGGTCGCACAGCAGTGCAAGTATCACCTCCCCCTGATGGTCGTTGGTAAGATAAAGAAAATGCTCATAGCTGCCATCCAGCATGAAGAAATCATGTTTGCGTCCTCCGGTGCTGGTCAAGATCTGGTAAGCCAGATCCATGCTGTTGCCCAGAATCAGTCCATGAACATCCTCATGGCGAAATTGTTGGGACAGGCGCTGTTGGCAGATTACGCTCCAGATCAATGCCTTGACCCGCATTTCCGATTTGTAGCGCCACTTCATCAGGGCGCTGCTGCTGTTGTAGGTCACGAAGATGCCGGAGGGCGCAAGGAGTATTCCAGTGGAGCGGGAACTGCGGATCTTCGTGGTGTCGATCCCCATTTCTTTCACTTCTCTCGAACTGAAAAAAGCAGGATAGACAATCCTGCCGCCAGCGTAACCCTCCGGCGCAAAAATTGCCGGTTTTTCATCCCGATACACACATACCCCCGCATTATCCATGGTCACATAGGTTTCTGCCAGGCGGTGTAGCCGGAGTCTTCGGTCAATTTCGCATTTCAAACGGTTGGTGTCGGTATCTCCTGTCAGATAGCTGGCAAACCTGTCCGGCCGGCTTTCCAGCAGAGTGGCTTTGGCTCGCGGCCCCAAACGGTAGCCGCGCAGTTTATCCCGGTAATAGGTACGCAGCAGCCCGTCTTTTTTCAGTGCAGTGACAACAGACTCCAGATAATACGGACTGCCGGGAAGTCTGTTAAGCTGGTCTGTGGGGAACTCGCCGGAGATGGCAGTCAGAGAGAGAAGCCTGTACGCCATCGTGTCTGGCTGTGGGAATTTCCCAAGTGATCACCTCCTTGTGGTGTGTGGCTTTTACCGAGACTGCAAGGAACTTCGGTAAAAATCCGTGGTGTAACGACAGAAAAAAGCCCCGAAATCCGGGGCGAAATACGGTGTTGCGGTAGGTCGGACAAGCAATGGCTGAAAATGCTCAAAAATCCGAGATGGATTTTAGGGTGTTTTCATGCTCAGCAAGCCAGGCGGGAAACCGCTTTTTTTCCATGACACTGATTCTGGTACAATCCTTTTCGCCCAGCGCAGCGGTGTTGTAGGCATCGCAGAGCAGGCCGGTATCGTCAGCCATGACGAAGGTGGAGAGGACATCCAGAAGCTGCTTTTCTTCCAGATTGTCGTAGTCACGGATACGCCGGGTGGGAAGGCACTGGTCATAAACCTGCGTAAAGCACACCACACAATCGCTGAAGCGGGGCATGGGATGCTCTTTGGCGTATTGCTCCAATGAGAAGTAGAACGGGTCGAGCAGAAACTCAGTGTTTTGCCTCTGCTTGCGTTTTGGGAGCAGACCAGGCAGGGTGACCTCCAGTACACCGTCCTCATAGACAACCTCAATTCCGTGTACAATACCGGCGGATGTCAGGTAATCGCCTTTGCGGATGGTGGTGCTGGAATATATCAAATGCCGCAGCCTGCAGGCAATTTTCTCTGCCCGCAGGGCGGCGTCAGTGGATAAGACTTCATAGTTGTCCGGATAGCGCTGAATATCCGTGGTATCCATCGCGTAAAGAGCATTGCTCAAACGGGATATATCATCAAGAATGCTTCCGATTCGGTGTGAGATGATTTTTCGTTCCAATCAAGTTCCTCCTGTTTTCTTAAAGTAATGCACCTGGCCCGCTGCATCCACGGTGCAGAAACCGGAAATGCCAGGGCAGTCAATGCGGCGAATGTCTTCCGGATTATCGACCAAAATGATGCGGCGTCCACCGCTGCGGTCATCCCGAAGCGCATGGTTGATTAGGGCCTCCTGGCCGGAAGCTGCGTAGACGATTTCATATAGTTCACCGTTTGCAAAGAAGATAAGCTTGACCGGAAAATCACCGGGAGCATGGTATTCCACCTGCCCGATAAAATCCAAGAGTACCCAGACAGCCCGTATCAGGGAGTTGTCTGATTTTGCTGCCCAACCAGACGGAAAGTAACCGCCTGTATCAGTTTGAAAAATACGGCCCTGCTTTTGCAGATGGGAGAGCAGGGTCTTGATGATTTCTTCTTTGCCAGGGTGAAAGCAAAGAAGCTGCTGCATATTGAGACCGGGATACATCGTGACGATCCGCAGCAGAGCCGCAGCTTCATTTCCATAGATTTCAGCCCTGGTCTTCATGGGTATCACCTCCAATGGCGTAATATAGGCGTATTCAAGACGCATTAAATAGGAAGGAAAGCCAGTCAGTGTAAGCTAAAAAGATGATCTGGCTGGCAAAACTGGCTTTTAGGCGTAATACAGACGCAAAGCAGACGCATAGCGGCGTCTGGCAGGAAAGTTGCACATGGGAATCACCTCGCTTTTCAAATTGTTATATCTGCTGTTCGGCAGATGTGGATTGTTCACGGCGTTTTCGCTCTACGATTTCACGCAGCTCGCGGCGGTCGGTAGTGATCAGATCCTTTTCCAGAGGGCTGGCTTTGAACTCCACCATAATATTGTTGTTATTGGTAGAAATCAGACCGTGACCTCTTTCAAAGTGAGTAATCTCCATTGTTTCAGCATCGGACAGGTGCAGGGCTTCCTGTACCCGCTGGGCTTCGTCGTCCTCCAGATTCAGAATGATCTTGGTCTTGGAGTTGTTGATGATGCCCTTACCAAATCTGCCGCCGTCAAGGTCAAAGAAATCGGCAAGATCCTGGCTTGCAAAAATCGAGGCGCCGCCGTAACCGCGTATGGTTTTGGCAATTTCCAAAAGAAAATCACCGGCCAATCTTACACCAGCAGCACCGGCACCGGATAGAAGCTGCCAACACTCATCGATGAAGATGGCTTTTTCTTCTGTACGGTCGGCTTTGGCTCTGTCCCAAACAAAGTCCAGCGCCACAAACATACCTACGGTGAGCAGGTCTCCGGTGAGGGAGGAAATATCCAAAACAGTGTACTTGTTGTCGAGCCGAACATTGGTCTGCTTATTGAAGGTGCTGGCGCTTCCGTTTACCAGACGATTTAGGATGTGGGCCATGCGCATCGTTTCCTTGGAGGTTTTCAAAATTTCGTACAGGTCACCAAGCACCGGCATCTCACGGTACTGGCCGGGCTTTGCAGGGTCTTCCAAAGAGGCATTATCATGAGTGATGCCTTTTGTGTTATAGGTACGAACAAGGGCTTCGTCCAAAAGCTGTCGTTCCTCGTGAGACATATCGGGGATCAGCAGACTGAAAAATATGTGGAGCTGTTGGATCTTTGCTGCAAGTTCAGATAACTGGATGCCTGGACCGTCCAGAAGTTCGTTCACCGAGCGGTCTACCCGCCGAATCTCCATGACATTGATGCAGTGGGGACTGGCCGGTGAAATCTGGATAAAGGAGCCGCCCACATTGGAGCAGGCGCGATGAAATTCATGGCCTTTTAGGGGCGCAACAATGAAAATGGGGATATTTTTCCGCCTCATTCGCAGCGCCATCAACTGCATGGTAAAGGTTTTGCCGGCTCCGCTCGTGCCAAGGATCGACATATTGGCGTTCTTATAGACCGCAGAATTGAAGATGTCCACGATAATAAGGGAACTGTTGTACTTGTTAACACCCAGCAGGATACCGTTATCATCACACATCTCATAGGATGTAAAGGGATAACAGCTTGCCGCACCGCCTGTCAACAGGTTGCGCTTACCCCGCTCATACAGTTTCTTTTCCATTGCCACCAATGGCAGGGCAGATAAAAACGCCTGTTCCTCCCGAAAATGGCAGGTGCAGGCGTTCATGTCCTGTGAGAGTAGGAGCTTTTTCATTTCGCTGACCTTCCATTCCAAGTCTTCCTCGTTGGAGGCAGTAATGGTAATCAGCAGATTCAAGTAGTAGAAGTCCTCGTTGTTGGCAAGGCCCTCTTTGAGAAAGTACCCGCTTCGGATAGCGCCATCAATGTCATCAAAGTCGGTGTTGGTGTCGCTGGCGTCCTTGATTTTGGAACGGTTGATACGCAGCTGCTGTCCGACTTTCTGGATGATGGTTTCTTTGGGCTGACGGGAGAGGAACATATCCATATCGATCCCATCACCGGCATTGACGATAAGACTGAGCCAGCCGGCTGGAACCTGCGTTTTGTAGCCATCAGAGGGCACCAGCAAATAAGCATAATACAGACCGTCAATGCAGATATGGTGACCATGCGTGAAGTCAATGCTTTTTGGCGCACAGAATTCGGTGGCAGGGATATGGTCAATCTCACTGTCGCGCCCTTTGGCAAGGTACTCAGCCACAACCTCCTGTGCCCGGATGGAGAGCGGCTTTACAGCACTTTCATTTCTGCAGAGCAGGTTATAGAGGACATCTACCGTAAACTCATCCCAGTTTTCCGGAACGATGACCTCGTTACCGCACTGACGGAGGTAGTTGGTAGCAGTATGGACTGCACTTTGCAGGGCATTGATTGCCTCGCCTTCTTCATCAGAGCGCTTGGTGTTGCTCCACGGCTCATATTCAAAAATCAGGAAGAAACGTCGGGTAATTGCCTCACGGGAACCGATCTGCTGAACGAACTGGAGGTAGTCTTCCTGCATGAGCAGACACTGTTCATTGGTCTCCTGTTCCATCTCCTTCCGAACGGTATCCAGATGGCGATTGATCTCTGCCCGACGTGTCAGTACCTTGATTTGCAGCTTGATGGGGCTGATTTTCAAGTAGGACACAAAGGAATAGATGATGTTCCGCTGTTCCTGGGCGCTGCGCAGCATAAAATTGATGGGTACTACCTCGACGACCTTGACATAGCGGTGGTCCTTCGTGTAGATGATGCCGTTTTCAATTTTGGAAATCGGCAGATAATCTGCTACCGGGTTAAGGCAGGCGGGCTTCGGCTCCTGAGTGCGGATAGGGCGTTTTACTTTGCGTTCCTTGGAGACCTTCTTTTTTTGCGTGGCGGCTTTCTTCTCCTTGGCAGACTTCTGCTTTTTCACAGGACGGAGTTTTTGGCGGATCTCGTAGCTGCGAACTTCATCAAACTCTGCTGGGAAATCCTCTCTGCCGGAGCGCCGTGACCGCCTGGGAGTCTTATCGGGTTTGTGTGCCTTCTTTTTAATATGCTTGCCGCCATGCTCTGCCGCAGGAACCGCATCTTCTGCGCTGTTACCGCCTACAATGCGGCGGTTTCGCAGGTACTTTAAGAAAATCAGCAGAAAAGAGGAAAGGCTCTCACCGGAAATTCCGATAAGCGCCACCAATGCTGCCGGCAGTGCGGTCAGGCACAAAGCGATGATACGGGCAGTCAGGCCAAGAGGGAGCAATGAAAAAACCGGCACACCAATGGCAAATGCCAGGATGCCGGCTTCAATCACATTGCGGGCTTTGAACATACCACCGAAGAAGGTGCCTGACTCGATGAAATTCGGTGGTATTATGTAGGTATCTCGGTCGATTTTATGATTCATGATTAACCTCGTTTCCGAAGCCGGGCGGGCACATCAGCCGATAATCCAGAACGGACCGCCAGCTCCAGCGCGCCGGCTGGCCTCATTTAAGATAATGGACAGATCCCAGAGCTGTTCGCTCCGTGTGTAACTGGCAGGGTCAGCCACCATGATCTTGCCGTCCTTTACGCCACGCAGGACAATGAAGTGACCGGAAGAGGTAAAATGGCCTTCAGACATGATCGCTACTACCAGTTTACCATTAGCCAGTGCGTCTGTGATGCGCTGTGGTTCCGCAGTGGTACAGCCGGAAACCGGAAGCCCCCATTCCTCAGCGGCGGCAGGTATCAGCGCATGGTAAGAACCACTGCTTTTACACCAGTAGCCGTTGTTATAAGACCACTCGGCCATCTCCACAGGGTCAACCATATCGTCCGTCAGAGAGGACACCACGATTGCCATAGCGGTGGGGCCGCAGCCATAACCGCCAATATTGTCCGTACCATATGCTTTACCGGCATAGCGTTCATCCAGCTGATTGTAGTAAACAACAGGTGTGATCCCGTCGGTGAAAGTAACATCGCCCAGAGCAGTGATGCTGTTTCCGGTCCACGCTTCCAGATTTTGCAGCAGACCATCGCCCAAGAACAGGCTTAGGTTGGAAGCGTAATCAGATGCAAGCTCCTTTTGGTCATCGGTAAGCTGGAATACAACATCAGAAAAATAGGACTCACCGTTGTAACGGACGGTATAGACCATCCATGTTTCGGACACCGTTGTTTCTTCCCCAGTCTCCGGATCAGTCACGGTGCTTTCACGAATCTCTTGCTTGCTGGTGTAGGAATATAGATGCTGTTTGTTTTCCCGCAGGGTGGCGGCAAGGTCATTCAGAGAAATGCTTTCAAAATCCTTGTCTTTGGCCGCACAATACTGAGAGATAAACAGGTTGGCGTTATAAATGGGACCGCCGGAATAGGCATTTTTGACCTCCATATGGTCGGCTCCCGATGCCGCAAAGTCAGCTTCGATCCGGGCAAGTACATCATCCAGTGCCTCGCCCAAGATGCCGTTGAGGGTAAAGGTGATCTCGTTGGCGTTCTCAATAATCGCTGTTTCGCTATTCAAAATCGGAATTTCGGGGTCAGATGGCGAAAAGGCATTGGTCAGTCCGCCGAAAATAAGACCGGGGAGCATGAGAACAAATAATACCGGCAGCATAAGCAGGGCAATGACTGCCACAATGATTTTCCCGATATGCTTCCGGCCTGCCCACACTGCGCCTGCAACTGCACCGTAAGGACCGCCTGCGGCAGCGCCTTTGGCAGCGGAGGAAATAGCTTTTCCGGTTTTGATTGCGCCGCGGATGGTATGCGCTGCGGAGGCACCGGTCTCCACAGCTTCGGAAAAACTGCTTTTTTGATCTTCTGGCATTTATATCTTGTCCTTTCTCCTCGGGGCTGGAGGCAGCTTTTTGACAATGGACTCGTTGAAGGCGATAGAACCGTCAGGAGCCATATAGGGCGATTTGTCAACAGCATCCACAGCGTACTGCTTATACCATGCTGTGCCATCCACGGCATGAACGGTGGTGTACTGGCCTTCCGGGGCAACATATTGGTCTGCGTGGTACATACCAAAGGAGATGCCTTCGGGATGTTCCTCGGTCACTTCTGTTCCGGTGATGCGGCCGCCGCCGATTTCGACATTTTGGAAGGTTGGAATATTTTCAGCTCCGGATTCCAGTGCCGCATATCCCATGTAAGAGTGCAGGGCTTCGGCGGCTTTTTTACCGGAAATGGAACCCATCTGGCTGATACTGCCCGTGGCTACGCTGCCGATTACATTGTTGGCAAAATTGCCGCCCTTACTGACGGAAGAAGCGTACATATGGCCGCCGATCCCTCCGGCTGCAGCATCGCCTAAAAGACTGCCAAGACCGGAAGGCTTGGAGCCGGGAGTTGTGGTGGCTGTTTTGATGGCGCTGTTTGTGACTTTTCGGCTCACCACTCCAGCAAGACCGCCGCTGGCAAACCCTGCTCCAAAGCCGCCGCTGCCTTTACCACCGTTTGAGTTGACATTGGTGGAACTGCTGTTTCTCCCGCCGCCAAAGTGGTGACTGGAAAAGTTCTTGATGCCGCCGATGCCTCTGGCAGCAATCATAGCCTCAGCCAGCATGCTGCCGCCGGTATGTCCTACATTGACACCCAGACTGGAGAGGAAGGAATCGATTTTCTGGCCGACTTTGAGAAAGCCGATAGCACAGAGAAACCAGATAAACACATTGCCGGAAACGGCTTCTTTTCCCACAGCGTCTACCTGAGCCTGCACATCGCTTTCGGAGATAGCGGCAAAAGCCGGCTGGCAGAGCAGGCAGGAGAGAATTGCGACTGTAAAGGCCGCAAACAAAATTTTTTTGAGTTTCTTCAAGGATAAGACCTCCTTACAACGAAAGCGGGTTCGCAAGGAAGGACCCCACCATGCTTGTGAACAGGCGCAGGCACCAGGCGTTCATGACCAATAGGAAAATTTGACCACCAAGCATCCGGCACCAGGATTTCCAGATGTTTGCTGTGGTCTGGCTGGCGCCCATAGAAAAAGCCACAGGAGCCGTGTAGACCAGTACACCGAGCAGCACATACCGTTCGGCTGCCTCGAACAGAAGTTTTAGGTAGTTCCAGGCCAGGATGAGAACCAAAATCAAGGTAATCAGCGCCACAGCCCCATTGGCACACACACCGATGATGACCAGCATCACGGAATTGAAGTCTGCAAAGCTTAATGCAGGAAGGTCGGACTCCATGATCCAGTGGTAGGGGGTGCCGCCGATGGTAAGAACAATATTGACGATCTCATCTGAAAAGAGCGTCAGCAGGATAAAAATAACGGAACGGATACTCAGCTTTACCGGGTCTTCTGCTTCCACACCTGCGCCAAGACCGAAGTTTTTGAATAACTGCCAGACCCAGTTGAGCAGGATGATCCCGATTGCCAGAGCCACGAAAACAGAGTACATAGTCTCTGCTGCGGGAAAATAACGCAGAAATACAGCCATATCACAGCCCAGCGCACCCAAAACCGATGTGGTCACCAGATCAAGACCGGCCATTACCTGTTCTGCGATCCATTCCACTATGCCGTCTAAAATGCCCATAAATGCAAGCCTCCTTTCCGGCGAGCAGTCAGACGGTCAATCAGCCTGTCCATTGTCCACCACTAAAGAGCGGCGTCACATACGCCATGATAAAGCCCAAGCCATTGAGGATAGCCCAGGTGATACAGATTCGTTTGAGCCAGGCGCGGCTTTCATCTACCGTCCGTCCGGAACGGGAGAAGTTCATGAGCAGCAAGGCTACCGAAGCAGTGACGATGGCGGCGATAGTGGAGATGGCAAGGATTTGGGTGTATACATCCTGCATGATCTCTTTGGCCTTGGTCCATACATCTGTTGCCGCATAAGCCGGCTGGCAGAACATCATGGACATCATCACACACAGGAAGGCGCTGTAAGCCACTTTGGGCAGCGAAAGCCTGCGCTTGGACTGGGTATCCGGCTCCTGAAGCTGCGGAGTTTGAGGGGTTTTCGTTTTCTTCAATTTGCGATCCTCCAATTCTGAATGATTTTTTGATGCTCAATAGGGAACAGAAAAACCCACACCTGTCAAAACAAATGTGGGCTTTCAAATGGCCGGGCGGCCATCTGGGCAGCAAAAAAGCACCCTGATGAAAGGTGCCGTTACTGTCCTGTTCGGTTTTGGGTGCAAGTTTGAGCATATTCAGTTTAACACATCGGTATTTACACTGAAAGAGCAGAACCATGCCAATTTTGTTCCCGAATTGTGCCAATTATTTGCCCGATTGTCCGGAAGGTGATTTTGTCTCTGGAAAGAACTGTTCCAGCATGTCTAAACTGTCCTTAGAGGTATAGCCCCAAAGGACGGAACTGAGGGCTTCAATAGCTTCCCGGCGTTTGCGGTAGTAGGTTCTGAAACTGATGTCACGAATATGCGGTCGTAGGGTATCGATGATTTCCTCAACATTTTTGAGCTGCTGCGGCGAGAGGAAGGAGTAGTACAGCAGCCAGTAATATGCCTCACCGTTTTTGTGCTTGGTACGCAGCAATTCGACTGCGGAATCCAGCAGCTTGAGCATTTTGTGGCTGCGTTCAATGCATTTGGCATGATGCTCGATGTCGCTTCCGGCCAAATCAGCGCCAGCCAGATAGACTGAATCCAGAAAATCCTCGATGGAGGTGCCATACTCGATCTCAAACTTGGTGCGGACATGCTGGACAGAAAGCTCCAGGCTCCACACAACATCCCGGTATTTTTTCAGCAGTTTCCAGGTATCATGGTACAGGGGATTATCAGCAACATCAGGTTCAACAAATTTTCTCATTTCAGGTTCCTCCTATTTTCGTGCTCCTCAAAGGGAGTGAGTGTAAGTTCAAAAGTGGCGATTGAAGTGTTTGTGCCGCAGAGGATGGTCAGACCAAAGTGGGCTGTGGATTTCCCTCGCGCACGCGGAATCAACTCTTCCCAGCAGTCGTCCGATAAGGGATATAACTTATAGCGGGAGAGCGGGCAAGAAAAGCAGGAAATCCCTTGCGTAGATAGGATGTCAGCCATCTTGCGGAGTATCGTTTCAATGTGCGATTTTGAAACGCTGGAAAGTGCATCCGAAACAATGACCTCATGCTCAGAGATGGAATGGCTCTCTTCGGTTTCAGCAGTTTCCGGAAGCTCCAGATGAATGTTTAAGGTCATGGCAACTTCCTCCTTGTCGATTAAAACATCGGAAATCTCAAACATGGTGGACAGGTAGTTCTGCAGGTAGATCACGCTTCCATGCCGGCCGGGAAACGACATGATAGAGATATACCCAAGACCGTCCAGCTTTTTCAGTATCCGGCATACGGTAGCGCGTGACAGCCCCCAGCGGCAGGAGAGTTCGGTATAACTGACCAACGGGTTTCCTGTACCATTGCGAAAGTAGGCTACCGGACCGACCTCTGACCCCTGCACCTGCGTATCGTTGTAGACAGCGGATACCCACAGATCCAGAACGATGTCCATTTCAGAGCAGCGGGCAGAGCTGACCAGTTCCAGGGCAACAGAGACTGGCAGGAAGAAAAAACCGGTATCCTTTTGGCAGGGGGCATTGTACTCCAGTGCGGAATTGTGGCGGGCCCAGTGGAGGATTTTATATTTGACTACATTGCCGCGGCCCAGCAGTGTATAGGAAATCAAGTGCTGCTTCTGAAGGGTATCCAGCATGGACAGCGCCTGCCGATGAAAGCGGGTGCGGAACCAGCAAGACAGTTCCTTGACGGTGCACACCCATTCGCCGGGCGAGACTGTATAACTGATTCCGTCAATACGGCGGTATGAGGTGCGGAAGTTTGCATAGCTGCAAAGTACAGTAAAATGAAAAAGGCCGGAGCCTCCGTTTATGCGGATGCTCCGGTCGTTGATCAGTTTGTGGATGAACTCACGATAAATCCGGCATCGTGGGTAATCTACCACTTGTTTAATTTGAAGTTGGTATTCAGGCATAGCAGTCTCCTCTTTACTAATTATTAAAGGTAGGGAAATAAAAGTCATAAAATGTTTCAATAAAAACCGTTGACTTGGATGGGCTTGGAGGTTATCATATAATATGTATGCGTCTGCGATTAAACAAACAAGCCGTTCTTCATGTAGAGATTATGGTGGATACGGCATACTGGGATAGCATAGCAGAATGCTGCCATTCCTGTGCCAGTAATATGCCATAACAGACGCACTACAACTTTCTACAATTTTTCTACAACTTTTGAGGCGAAAAGGACGGCACAAGAGGACACAAGACGAATGAAAAAAGTTTCACGAATCGAGTATTGTGCGAGTTTTGAACCCCTACAGAGCGGCATGGGGCAGGATGGAGAGAGCAAAATTTTATTCCCGACGATGAAGCCGATTGAGCAGTAAATTCCGCGTTTGCGCAGCAATGAAAGCCCCAGTGGGGCTTTTAAGCGGCCGAGCGGTCTTGCGCCAGCAAGATGGAGGGGCCTTGCCCCGACAAGCTCCAATTTAAGCGAAACAAAGCCTGAAACTTCTTGATGTACCGAGAAGTTTCAGGCTTTTTCTTTTGATGGATTTCCAGCAAAAACTACGCCATACGCCAAACGTGGAGGACGAATACGGCAACACCCTGGCACAGCGGGCAGAGCTGGACTGGCTGCTCTACAACAAGCCCTTGGAGTATGCCCAGCTTGTGCTGGGTGGGGAGATTGGACATTATCTCTCGCTTGGTTGCGACCACGGCAGGCTGGAAGATCAATGACATAACAAACACAGCCCCACTTTGGCGAAGGAGAAGCCAAAGCGGGGCTGTATTCAATGAAGGAGAAATGAAAGGAATATCAGGTTACAGATTCAGCTCAAACTGTTCCACCGTAACAGTTGCTTTGCCATCGGCGGCAAAGGTGATGCCGTCGGCAGACTGGGGGGTGTAGATCCATGCGGTCATGGTCTGCTCACCGTCGTTGGCGAAAACTTCGATGCTGTTTTTATCCAGCAGGATGCGGAGCTTCAGGGCACCGTTCTGGCTGCGCACCTTGCAGCTGCGGCGGTGAACGATGTCGGCACGGGAACCGGCATAGCTGCGATCCAGCGTCAGCTCGGAGGTGTAGGGGTCGTAGGTCAGGCTGGTGTGATGGTCTGCGTCAGCAGCCAGCTTCAGGGTAAAGGAGCGGTACTCGCCGGGCTGCACCGTAACGGTCAGGTCGGCCACACGGCCCTTGATGCCTTCCAGAGAAGTTTCGCTTTGCACCGTCACATTTTCGTGCAGGGTGCGCTTGCCGTGGACGGCGTCCAGCTCCCGCACCGGGGCCTGAACAATGCGTCCATCCTTGATGTGCAGCTCACGGGGGCAGATGGTCTGTCCGAACCACTTGCAGCCCCGGGGCTTATCCTCGGTGTCCGACCAGGTCTGCAGCCATGCGGTCATGATGCGGCGGCCGTCCGGGGCAAGGGTGGTCTGGGTGGCATAGAAGTCGATGCCGCCGTCCATCAGCTGCACGTTTTCCCTGGTGAAGGTGTGGGTGGCTTGGTCGTAACTGCCGATGAAGGCAATCACGTTGTGACCGTTGTGGAACTCGCCCTTGGGCAGCATCTCCATGGGGCCGAGCATCAGGATCTGCTTGCCGTCCAGCGGGAAGAAGTCCGGGCACTCCCACATTTTGCCGTACTGGTTGTTGCAGCGTTCCAGCACCGTGACAAAGTGCCAGTCGAAGCCGTCCTTGCTTTGGAACAGTGCTGCTGCGCCGCTGCCGTCCTCGGCCAGGCAGACGGTGACGGCGGAGTAGGTGCCGTCGGCCTCACGCCAGATCTTGGGGTCCCGGAAATCAAACTTGCTGAAGCCTTCCGGCAGGTCTTTCTGGGTCAGCACCGGGTTGCAGGCAGGCTTTTCGTAGTCGAGACCGTCACCAATGGCAATGCTCTGGGTCTGGATGTCCCGCATCTCCCCATTGGGCTGCTTTTCTGCCACCACGCTGGTGTACATCAGCAGCTGCTTGCCGTCATCCATCTCGGTAGCAGAACCGGAGAAGCAGCCGGGGCCGTTGTCCGCCGGGGAATCCGGGGCGAGTGCACAGGGCAGATACTCCCAGTGCAGCAGGTCGGTGCTGACCGCGTGACCCCAGTGCATGGGCGCCCACCGCACATCGTAGGGGTTATACTGATAGAACTGGTGATACTTCCCTTTATAATAAGAGAAACCGTTTGGGTCGTTCAGCCAGCCCACATAGGGGGTCATGTGGTAAGCAGGGCGTTCCTCCGGGGAGATCGCTGCGCCGTGCTCGGCCTCGTAGGCACGGGCTTTTTGTAAAGTCAAATCGTTCATGGAATCCTCCAAAGGAAAGAATTCTTATGCGTAGTAAGCATCCAGATATTTCTGCATAATGCCCAGATAGTCGGACAGGCCGTAGTCTTCCAGCTTGCTCAGATATTCGTTCCACTCTGCATCCGTAGTGCCGTTCATGATCCAGTCGGCCTTCTGCGTATTCATGTAGGTCTGCAGATCTGCCTGCAGGTTAGAGACCTGCTCGGTGTCCTCGCTGCTCATAAAGACATTGGGATAGACATAATCGTTGTTCATATCCGGGGTGTAGATCTCCTTGATCCAGTCCAGACGATACTGTGCATCGTCCGGGCAGGTAACGTATACACCATAGTAATCATCCAGAACCGCCAGAGGTCCACTGACACACTGCGCTTCACGGACTTCCACGGGAGAAGCATCGCCCAGAGGAGCGTGCTTCAGCATGGGCTCGCCCTTATCGTTGGTGGACAGTTCAAAGATGTTAAAGCCTTCCGCATCGCCGTAAGTACCCCAGTTGTTCTGCGGAGACTGGAGGGGTGCGTACATCTGATCCAGCCATGCGCAAACCAGTGCAGGATTCGTCGCCTTTGCGGTGACAACGCATCTGCCGCGGGCAAAGCCGCTGGTGAAAGAACCGTTCTGCGGAGTGATATTGCGGGTATCGGCGGTCAGGGCAGGCAGCGGCTCCCAGTCGGTCAGGTTGTCAATGTTGGCAACATCCCAGCTGAAGCAGACACCATAGCGGCCAGCCTTGCCCTTGGAAACATAGGTGGACCACTCCTGCGTGAAGCACTCCGGGTCGATGAGCTTCTCGGTATACAGCTTGTGCAGCCAGTCCAGACCATCGCGGTAGCCCTGCTGGGTGGCGGCACAGATAACTTTCCGGTCGTTGGTAACGGCGATATGGCGGTCTTTGTCTGCATCGCCGTAGCCTTCGCCAAAGCCATTGATGAGGATGCTGGGGTCCTGATCGCCGTTGTTGACGATGCAGGACATGGGGATGATGTCGCCGTCAATGCCATACTCTGCCTTGATCGAAGCGGCGTTATCACGGAATGCCATCAGCACCTGCTCAAACTCGTCCACCGTGGTGGGCATCGACAGACCGAGGAAGTTCAGCCACTTGGTATTGATGAAGCTCATGTTGCCAATGGTCTGGATGGCGGTCTTTTCTGAGCCGAGCTGCTCGATCCAGGGCAGTGCCCAGATGTGGCCATCGCTGTCGGTGCACATGGTGCGGTACTCCGGGTACTTCTCAAAGACCTTCTGGAGATAAGGCATATTGTTGTCAATGTAGTCTTCCAGATTGAGGATGACACCCTGATCTGCGTAGCGCAGCAGATTGCTGTCGGTAAAATCAGCAGTAAAAACAAAATCCGTCAGGGTGTTGGGGTTGGACATATTCAGGGTGATCTTATCGCTCCACTGGTCGGACTGGATGGCGGTCCAGTCGATGTGCACATTGGTCTGCTCTTCCAGACGCTTGAAGATGGTGCGGTTGTTCGGCTCGGGTTCGCTGCCCACAGGGAAGCTGGTCATACCGGTAAAGGTGACCTTTTCGGACAGCGGAAATGTAACGGCACCGGTCACGTCTACATCTGCGGCAGCAGAATTGCCGCTGCCGGTGGATTTGCCGCCACAGGCAGACAGAGCAGCGGCAGAGCCCGCCAGAGCGCAGACCTTGAGGAAGTTGCGGCGAGAGATCAGCTTTTTCATGGTATTTTCTCCTTTTTCATGTTTCTTTTTTCGTGTAACAGATGAGCGTACCTGCTTATAAAATTCTGGAATATCCTCAGCCTTTAATGGAACCAGCCATGATGCCGGCATCAAAGTACTTCTGGAAGAAGGGATACATCACCAGCAGCGGCAGACTGGAAATAATAATGGTTGCATATTTGAGCAGCTCTGCCATCTTGGCACGTTCGGCAGTGCTCTGGATATCTGCGATCATGCCGGATTCCGGCTGGCTCTGGATCAGGATGGAACGCAGCACCAGCTGCAACGGCTGCTTCGATGCGCTGTTCAGGTAGATCATGGCGTCAAAGTAGCTGTTCCACATAGCCACGAACTGCCACAGGGCCAGAACCGCCACCACCGGCATACAGACGGGCAGCAGGATCTTGAAGAAGTAAAGCATCTCGCTGGCTCCATCCACATCCGCAGCTTCGCGCAGCTCACGCGGGACGCCTTGATAATAGGTACGGGCAATGATCATGTTCCACACGCTGAATGCTCCCGGCAGAATGACCGCCCACATGGAATCCAGCAGACCCAGATTGTTGATGAGCAGGTAGGTGGGGATCAGACCGCCGCTGAAAAACATCGTGATCACAAACAAGGTGTTGAAGAGCTTTTTGCCTTTGAAGTCCGGCAGCGACATGGGATAAGCGGCAAGCATCGTCACAGCTACCGAGATGATGGTGAAGATGATCGAGTAAAGCACTGCGTTCCTGAAGCCGACCCAGATCTGCTTGTCCGAAACGACACGCTGGTAAGCATCCAGACTCCACTTGCTGAAATCAAAGGAGATGCCCTTGTTTTGCAGAGTGACCGGGTCCATAAAGGACGCGATGACGATGTAGATCATCGGAACGATGATCGCCAGCAGGAACAAACCCAGAAGTGCGTAGCCGCAGTACAGGATGATCTTATCTTGTTTGGTGTAGAGGGCCATTTTTGATTTTTTCTGTTTTGCCATGGTAAACCCCTCCTTACAAGCCCTTGCCATCGTTCATTTTGGCAACGATCTTGTTCACTGCGATCAGCAGGATGACGTTGACAATGGTGTTGAACAGACCGACTGCCGTGGAAAAGCTGTAATCGCCGTCCAACAGGCCCTTTTTATAAACGTACGTTGCAATGATCTCGGCAGTGTTCAGGTTCAGGTCAGTTTGCAGGGCATAGGCTTTTTCAAAACCGATGCTCATAATGTTGCCTGCCTGCAGGATAAACTGAATCACGACCATATCCTTAATGGCGGGCCACTCCACCGTCATGATCTGCTGGATCAGGTTTGCGCCGTCGATCATCGCAGCTTCCTTCAGATCTTTGCTGGCGTTAGAAAGGGATGCGGTGTACATGATGGATGCCCAGCCGGCACCCTGCCAGATGCCGCTGATAATGTAGATGGGGCGGAATGCTTCCGGCAGCGTCATGAAGTTGATGCTGGTGTGAAGCAGGCCGTTCACCGGACCGGTGACACTCAGCAGCACTCGGACGATGCCGCACAGCACGATGACCGAGATGAAGTTGGGCATATACAGCACCAGCTGCACCTTCTGCTTGATCTTCTTGCTCTCGATACGGTTGAGCAGGAATGCCAGCAGGATGGGGATCGGGAAGCCCCACAGCAGACCGTAGACGCTCAGCTTCAGGGTGTTGATCAGATAGCGCTGGAAGTCCGGCGAGGACATGAAGCGGGTAAAGTTTTTGAAGCCTACCCACTCGCTGCCCCAGATGCCCTTGAAGGGATTGTACTTCTGGAACGCGATCAGAACACCGCCCATGGGAGCGTACTTGAACACCAGCGTCAGCGCCACGGCAGGCAGCAGGAACAACAGGTAAAGCTGCCAATGCCGTTTGATGTAGACCCATGTGTTGTGCAGCTTGCGTTCTGCTGTCAGCACAGCCGTTTCCGGCGAGGCCGTCTTTGCTTTCATGAATCATTCTCCTCCTTTTTGATTTGCTTGCCGTTTGATTCGCACTTTACATTTGCACCTTTGAATTTTACGTTTTTCACTTCTATTGTGCAAATGTAAAATCCTTTGATTTATTTATACCACTCACGCAAGCGAATGTCAACGATAATTCATGGTATACATCAAAAATTATTGTGGATTTGTACAGATGCACAAATCCAAAAGTGCGCAAATATGCAAAATGATGATTTGCATTTTTGCATTTGACTAATTTGTGCATTTGCACTATACTGGAGTCGCAAAGAATAAGATCCGTCACCGGACTTTATCTATAAAAGAAAGAACACCCGCTCCTATTTATAAAGAAAGAGGATGACTTATGGCAACCAAAGTCACCATTCAGGATATTGCAAACGAACTGCAGCTTTCCCGCAACACAGTTTCAAAGGCCATCAACAACACCGGTGTGCTGGCAGATGCCACACGGGAGAAGATCCTGCGCAAAGCCGCCGAAATGGGCTATAAGCAGTTTGCCTATCTGCCGCTGTTTCAGGAAGACACTGCAAAAGCAGCAGAGCATTCCATTCTGCCGAGTGACAAACGGGAGATCGCCATGCTGACGACCCAGTTTCTGAGCAGCTCTCACTTTTCCTCCATGATGCTGGATCGTTTCCAGTCGGAAATCGAGCATCTGCATAGCTGTACGACCATTCATCGCATTTCTCCCATAGAGCTGAAAGAGAAAAAGCATCCATCTTCTCTCAACATCCAGCGTACAGCCGGCATCATCTGCATTGAAGTATTCGACTATGACTACGCACAGATGCTGTGCGATCTGGATGTTCCGCTGCTGTTTGTAGACACCCCTGTGATGGATATGCGTCCTCCCCTTAAAGCCGACCGCCTTTATATGGAAAACCGCATTGAGGTCCAGAATGCGGTGGCTCACATGGTCCAGCGCGGCAAAAAACGCATCAGCTTTGCGGGGGATAAAAACCACTGTCAGTCCTTTTTTGAGCGTTATATGGCTTATAAGGATGCAGTGGAGTACTTTGGTCTGACAGAAGGCCTGAGCACCTGTGCGATGCCATCTGGACAGCAGAACTATCCGGTATCCCTGTACGAAACCATACGTCGGTTCAAAACGATGCCGGATGCCTTTGTCTGCGCCAATGACTTTGTTGCCATGGATCTGGTCAAGGCATTGAATGAGCTGGGGTATTCGGTTCCCGATGATATCTGGGTCTGCGGCTTCGATGACAGTCAGGAGGCTTCCTACTTTGCCCCCCGTCTGACTTCGATCCATATCCATGGACAGATCATGGGCTACACCGCTGCCAATCTGCTTATGACCCGCATCGAAGAGCCATCGCTGAACTATCGCACCGTCTATACGGAAACCAACCTGATCCTGCGCGAATCCACAGGAGATTGAGCGAAAGGAGAACCCCCATGCGTGACCTGTGCAATACGGACAAGCCGCTGTTTGCTGTGCTGACGAAATTGACTTACAGTGCTTATCTGAACATCTTATGGCTCGTGTGCAGCCTGCCCATCGTTACCATAGGAGCTTCTACGACCGCATTGTTCTACGTCACGCTCAAAATGGCGGAAGATCGGGACGATGGTCTGACCCGGATGTTTTTTAAGGCGTTCCGGGAAAATTTTAAGCCTGCCACAAAACTCTGGCTGATCCTGCTGGCAGTCGGCAGTTTCCTGGCTGCGGATGGCTTTGTGTTGCGCCGAATGTGGAGCGAAAACATTTTCTGGACGCTGCTCACTGCAGTGCTTATTGGTGCGGCAATTCTGTACGGCATCGTTCTGCTGTATGCCTTTCCTCTGCTGGCACGGTTTGAAAACACCACCTTCGGCATCCTGAAAACAGCGTTTCTCGTGGGTGTCCGGTATCTGTTTTGCACCCTGCTGATGGCGGCGATCTATGGCATCATGGGGTACGTCATAGTGTTTGTGTTCACGCCTGCATTCCTGCTGGGCATGGGCTTGTGCGCCATGCTCTGCTCCTTTCTGATGCTTCGGATCCTCTATCAGATCGGTGGAGACCCTGATGCAGTACACGAGGAATACGACCATGACAAAAACTGACCGGGATACGCTCCGCTCCCTCCATGGGCGCAAAAAGTGGGAGCACATCTGGGCATATTACAAGCTGCCCATTGCGATCGTGCTCATCGTCGTCTATATCCTCGGGTATGCAGCCTACCGTCATGTGACGAAAAAAGAGGATGTGCTTTACCTTGGTCTGGTAAATATCACTGCCGGGTCTGATCTGACGGAACAGCTTACCACCGGCTTTGCCGAGGCGCAGGGTCTGACCAAAAAGCAACAGGTCGATCTGCTGTCCGGCTTGCTGCTCAGCGAAAGCGAACGCGCAGAGGAGCAGTATGTATATGCTTCGGAGATGAAGCTGCTGGGTGCAGTCAGTGCCCAGCGGTTAGATGTTGTTCTGATGGACGAATATGCACGGGATCGACTGTTGGCAGATGATTATTTTCTCGATCTGCGGACACTGGATGCGTCTTTCCATGCACTGTCGGGTCTGAACGCCGGTGGGACCGTGCTGGATATTTCGGACACGCCGTTTGTCAGGCAGGCAGGTTTTTCTGGCAGGGTCTATCTTGGGGTAGTGCAGAATGCACCGCACCCGGAGCGTGCAGCCGCTTACATTCATTATCTGTTCCAGCGGTGACCGTTGGGTTTTAGCTTATAGGATAAAAATAAGGAGAAAACGCATGGACATTTTAACGATTGGTGAAGTTTTGATCGACCTGACCCAGACCGGCAAGGATGCGCGCGGCATCCCCCAGTTTGCCGCAAACCCCGGCGGTGCACCGGCCAATCTGGCGGTGGCTGCTTCCAGACTGGGCGCACAGACTGCCTTTATCGGCAAGGTGGGTGCGGATGCTTTTGGCCGCTACCTGAAAGAGGTTCTGGCAGAAAACAAGGTAGACGTTTCCGGCATGGCGGTGGATGCAGACCACCCCACCACCATGGCAGTCGTGTCGGTGGATGCCACCGGCGAGCGGGATTTCAGCTTCTACCGCAGCGCCAACGCTGACGTGATGCTGTGCAAGGAGGACATTTCGGACGAGGCTCTGAAGGCTGCCAAAATCGTCCACTTCGGCTCGGTCAGCCTGACCGCTGACCCCTCCCGTACCGCTACGCTGGATGCCGCCGCCCGCGCCAAAAAGCTGGGTGCTACCATCACCTACGACCCCAACTACCGTGCAAACCTCTGGAAGAACAAAGAGGATGCCATTGCTCAGATGAAAGCTCCCCTGCCGCTGGTGGATATCCTGAAGGTGTCCGATGAGGAGTTGCCCCTGCTCACCGGCACCACCGACTGCGAAAGCGGCACGGCACAACTGGCACAGAACGGCATCCGGCTGATTTTCGTCACCTTGGGTGCAAACGGCGTATTCTACCGCTTTGGGGAGAAAACCGGCCATGTGGCAGGTGTCCCCTGCAAGGTAGGCGACACCAACGGCGCAGGCGATACCTTCTTTGGGGCTGCCCTGTCCAAGCTCTGCAAGGAGGAGCTGGACACCCTGACGGTGGACAAGCTGGAAAGCATTCTGGCCTTTGCCAACAAGGCCGCCAGCATCACCACCAGCCGCCACGGCGCTATCCCCGCCATGCCCACCCTTGCAGAAGTGGAGGGCTGAACCATGGCAGCAAAACAGGAATTTGAGTCCCGGTTTGCCAAGCACAAGGACGAACTGGAATGGCTGTTCATGGAACTGTACCACAACCGGGAAGGGCTGGAAGTTCTGGAGCGGGAGATGGCAGAAGCCTACAACGCCCGCAGCGCCGAGCTGAAAGCACTGGACAAGGCACGCTCTGCCGACCCGGACTGGTACAAGCGTGGCAATATGTTCGGCATGACCATGTACACCGACCTCTTTGCCGGAAACCTGAAAGAACTGGCAAAGAAGCTGCCCTACCTCAAGGAGCAGAAGCTGACCTATCTGCACCTGATGCCCCTGCTGCAGATGCCCCACCCCCACAACGATGGCGGCTATGCAGTGGAGGATTTCGACACCGTAGACCCGGCCCTTGGCACCAACAAAGATCTGGAAAACCTGACCCGGGAGCTGCGGAAAGCCGGCATCAGCCTGTGTCTGGATTTTGTCATGAACCACACCGCCAGCACCCACCGCTGGGCCATGGCGGCAAAGGCGGGCGACCCGTGGTTTCAGGCCTATTACCATCTCTACGAGGACCGCACCATCCCCGACCAGTACGAGCAGACCGTGCCGCAGGTGTTCCCCAACACCGCGCCCGGCAACTTTACATGGTGCGAGGAAATGCACAAATGGGTGCTGACCACCTTCCACGATTATCAGTGGGATCTGAACTACGCAAACCCGGCGGTGTTCGTGGACATGACCAAGAGCATTCTGCATCTGGCAAATCTGGGCGTAGAGGTGTTCCGCATTGATGCAGTGCCCTACATCTGGAAGCAGCTGGGCACCACCTGCCGCAATCTGCCGCAGGTGCACACCATCGTGCGGATGCTCCGCATGGTGCTGGAATGCGTCTGCCCGGCTGTCATCCTCAAGGGTGAGGTGGTCATGGCTCCCAAGGAGCTGGCCGCCTATTTCGGCACCCCGGAAAAACCGGAATGCCACATGCTCTACAACGTGTCCACCATGGTCAACCTGTGGGGTGCCCTTGCCAGCCGGGATACCCGGCTGCTGAAGGCGCAGCTGGATGCCCTCCACGCCCTGCCGGACAACTGCTGGTTCGTGAACTATCTGCGCTGCCACGATGATATCGGCTGGGGTCTGGACGAGGCGGTGGAGAAACGGCTTGGCATTGACCCGCAAAAGCACAAAGAATATCTGTATCACTTCTACGAGGGCAATTTCCCCGGCAGCTGGGCAAAGGGCGAGCTGTACAACTACGACCCTGCCACCGGCGATGCCCGAAGCTGCGGCACCACCGCCAGCCTGTGCGGTATCGAACAGGCACTGGAAAAGGACGATAAAACCGCACTGGACTACGCCGTGAAACGTGACCTGCTGCTGCACACTGCTATGGCGTTTTTGCAGGGCTTCCCCATGCTGAACTGCGGCGATGAGATCGCACAACTCAATGGCTGGGATTATAAAAACGACCCCGACCGTGTGGAGGACAGCCGCAATCTGCACCGCAGCAAATTCAACTGGGAGGACGCAAAGCAGCGCACCCGGAAGGGCACGCTGCAAAACAAGTTGTGGCAGGGCATGGAGCAGCTGCGCCAAATGCGGGCAGACCCCTGCTTTGCCCCGGATGCGTGGGTAACAACTTGGGACAGCCACAACCCCGGTGTGCTGGCGCTGGTGCGCAAGCGCGGCGAGGAAACGCTGGTGGGACTGTTCAACTTTACCGAGTACCCGGCAGGGGCCAGTCTGGACGCTCTGGGCGGCGAGTATCACACCCCGGAGGGCACTTCCGTCTGGCTGGCGGATGTGGAACTGGAGCCGTATCAGGCATTGCTGGTAAAAACAAATAAGTAAAGCGGAATACTCCGGTAACTTTCTCTTGGTTGGAAAGTTGCCGGAGTATTTTTGTTTCGCGCAAACTGCAAGGTCACTGGATCATTGAAATGTCGGAGATGATTGCCACCGCCAATGCCACGCGTGCCTGCGCAAAAAAATCCCCCCGATACCGGGTATCCGGTATCGGGGGGATCTGTCATTCTGAGGCTTTACGGAGGAAGCGCTCAGAGGTTACTTTTTGGGGAACGCCTTGTTCCAGATCTCAATGGTCTTGAACTTGGGCATCCAGCCGTCCGATTCAAACTTGCCTTCCCGTGCATCCAGCAGACCCTGCTCCACGCACCACTGAGCGGCCTTGGCCTGCTCGGCATCGGTGATGTCTGCAAAGGCGGGCTGTGCGGCGGGTTCGGGCTTGCCCTTCTCAGTCCAGATGAGCAGTGCCAGCTGGCCGCGGTTTGCCGGGATGGCTGCGCCCTCGGGCAGGAGGTTGTGCAGGATCACGCGGGTGGCGATCTCGTAGCCGCCCCAGATGGCTGCACCACCAACGGCCACGGCGGCAATGGTGCCACCTGTGGTATCCATGGGTGCAGGTTCTACGCCGAAGTCTTCATCAATAGGTTCGTCCGGGTCGGTCACCGCGCTGGCCGACCAGTGGGCGATCAGTTTGACCGGGTAAACGGGCATCTCAAACGTCGTGGCCGCGCTCTTGGCATTGTTCAGCTTGAGCTGCAGATTTTCCGGAATGCCATCGGGGAAGTTCTGGTAGAAGCTATCGGGGTACTTGATCTCCCATTCCACGAACTCCATGCCGGGGTATTTCTCGGCATCATACGGGGTAGCTGTGATCTCCACCGTGGTGCCGATCTCTGCGGGGATATCGCTGCCCTCGCCCAGAGTGGACTTTGCCGTGCCGCCCGTAACAGTAACAGTACTCCTCAGCACGGAAGCGGGGATGCTGTAAACGGCGGTCAGCTTCACGCCGTCCTGCGGCATGGTAAAGACGATCTTTTCCGTGCCCTTTTCCGTTTCGGAGCCCAGACTACCCTCAATTATGCCAATATTCTTGCTGGAATCTTTTTCCACCTTCCAGTGATGGAACGACTCATTCTCCTTGGCAGGCTCATCGGCTTCGATCGTGACGGTCTGGCCCGGCTGTACGAACACCGTGCCCGTCTGGCTTTCGCCCTCTCCGACGCGGATCGTGCCGCCCTTCACTGTGACCTGCATATCTAATACAGGTGCCGGGAAGCTATAAGAAGCTTTCAGCTCCACCGGGCTGGCCGGCATGGTGAAGGTCATAGTTTTTTCGGTATTTTTCTGCGCTTCGGTCAGTTCAAAGCCTTCCGGGCTGATCACTTTCCAGCCGCCGAACTTTGTAACACTCGGGTTTTTGTTCTCACCGCTCACCGTGACCTTTTCGCCTGCAAAGGCGGTAGTCAGTTTTCCATCAGTGTCACCAACGACCTGAGCGGTGCCGTTTTTCACGGTAATGCTGTAAGTCTCCCTCGGCTCAATGCGCAGGTAGTTGCTTTCTATTGTCTCAGGAATCGGGGTAATGCGGGAGTCCTTGTACTCCGAAGATTGGTCCGTGAAATAGACATAGGGTTTTTTCTTCGCCTGAGTGAAGCTCACTTTGCCAAGGTTACGGTAACTGTCACTGTTCAGTTCCACCTTGCCAGCTGCCTTGATATTAATCACCTTGTCATTGTACTCATACTCAAGAGAAACATCTTTTCCTGCATCTATCGTCACATCACCTTTGATTGGGCTCATACCGCTAATTATTACCGTACCGCTGCATTTGATCACTGCGCCCTGATCGATCAAACAATACCAACTGCCGGACGTCATCGTCACATTGTTTGCACTGTTCACCATCAGCTTTGAAACCGTCGTGCCCCACTCATTACCAAGCTTTATATCGCCAGTACAGTCAATAATCGTTTCGCCGCCAATGCCGCCTTCGGTCGTGACCGTATTTGCCCGATGCACGGTAAGGCCATTCCCTATCAGGTTTCGGCCGTCACCATGCGAACCGCCAAAACTTTTGAGGATCACATCACCGGAACAGGTGATCTCCGCCTTGCCTTCAATTGCTGCAGCCGCACTGCCACCTAGCTTGGTCACTTTCACATCCTTTGCGCCGTCTACGGTCAGGTTACCGTTCACAACGTTGGGTGCATCCGCTTTCAGATCAATGGAAACATCCTCCGGTGCCGTGATGGTCAGGGCGCCTTCAAAGGATTTTCCATCCTTCAGCTTCAGGGTCTTTTCCTCAATGTCATAGTAGAGGATGTCGTTTCCAAGGATGTCTGTGTAGTTCTTTCTGGTAACAGGCGTATTATTGATTTTGATGTTGAAATACTGTACAATTTCGTCAACCTGATTGCCGTCCTTGTCCAGTTTGGTGATCGTGCCAAGCAGCTTGCTGGTGTCAATTTCAGCTTCCTCTTGACCATTGCCGATATAAATGCCATCGTCATCTACAATTTGCAGCGTAACATTGCCGCCGGTGATCTTGATGTTTTCGCCTTTGCCAGGCCATCGTCCGCCGCCGATTGCCGCAGCAGGGCCGCGTCCGCCGCCGGATCGAGAATATACAGTGCCGCCCTCAATGGTAATGTTCCTACCGTCACCTCGACAGCCGCCGCCAATACCAGCTGCTTCGCTGCCGGGTATCGCCGTTACATTACCATCACGAATCGTAATATTTTGACCCGCTGCGTGTTGACCTCCGCCAATGCCTGCACCCAAGACACCGCCCTTGGCGGTGATGGTGCCGCTTTCGATCACAATATTGCTGCAGCCTTTCTCGGAACCACTGCCAATGCCTGCACCCCAGTTACCGCCGTAAGCTTCTAGCGTACCGGAGCCGCTGATGGTCAGGGTCCCGTCGTCGTCGGCCTTTTCCACACCGGCGTGGTCCGTGCCGCTTTGCAGGATATTCTTGCCTGCAATAACTAGCTCCACATTGCCGCTGACCGAGACTGCCGCATCGGAAGTAGTCTCGATATTGACATTAGACAGTGTGACTTTTGCACCCATGGTGCCGCCTTTGATGGTAATGGTATTGTGCGTCTGGCTGCCGTCCGTTGTGATAGACAGATTGCCCCTTTGCTGGGCTTCATTATTGCCCTGCTGGACATACTGTTTGTCATCCTCCCCAATATAGACTCTGATGCTGCCGTTCTTGAGATTCATCTGATACGCAGGTTCTACCTCCGTACCGTTCTCTTCGTCCAGCACGCTCACCGCGCTTTTGGCGGCGGTGCTCTGCTGGAGCAGGGCATCGGTGCTTGCGGCCAGAGCCGGAGCAGAAAGGCTGAACATCATGCATGCCGCCAGCGCAGCCGAAGCCGCCCGCCGGGCCAAAACATTTCGTTTCATAGGGGTTCCTCCTTTGCAGAAATTATTACGGGGGGGGGTATGCATTACGGTACTTTGATTATCTCACACTTTACCGGATTTTGGAAGCAAACCTGCGTGAATCGCCCTAAAAGCAGCGTGAAAAGCATGATTTGTGCCGGTTCTGTTGCAGTTGTCCGGCCCGCAGGCACAGCAAAGCCCCCCGGCAGGTCTTCGTCTGCCGGGGGGCTGTTTGCTGTTTTACTGCTTGGGGAACGCCTTATTCCACACTTCGATCACCTTGAACTTCGGGGTCCAGCCTTCGGGTTCAAAGCAGTCGCCCTTGGCATCCATGGCGCCCTGCTCCACGCACCACTGAGCGGCCTTGGCCTGCTCGGCATCGGTGATGTCTGCAAAGGCGGGCTGTGCGGCGGGTTCGGGCTTGCCCTTCTCAGTCCAGATGAGCAGTGCCAGCTGGCCGCGGTTTGCGGGGATGGCTGCGCCCTCGGGCAGGAGGCCGTTCAGAATCACGCGGGTGGCGATCTCGTAGCCGCCCCAGACGGCTGCACCGCCCAGTGCTGCACCGGCCACGATCGCACCAGCTGCGCCGGAGCCGTCGTCCACGGGGTCAACGTCGAAATCGGGGTCCAACGAAGCATCCGGGTCAGTACTGGGGTTGAGCGCGTCGCTCTTCCAGTGAGCCACGAGCTTCACTTCACTCTTCGGTACTTTAAACTCGATGGTCTGGCTCTCGATGTTCTCGGCCTTGAGGTCTGCCGGGGTCACGATCTCCCAGTAGTCGAACACCATACCGGGGAAGATTGCTTCGTCGATTTCTGCGGTGATGTTTGCCATCTCACCGACATCTGCCCATTCGGTCACAGACTCTTCGCCGGTGTCCTCACTGAACTTGGCCGGGACGCTGAACACGGTGACCATTGCCTTGTAGTGGGCGGTCAGCTCCACAGGCTCGTTCACCATTACAAAGGTTGCTTCGCCGGTTGCTTCGTCCACAGTGGTCAGCGTAACATTCTCGGGATCCACCGTCCAGTGGTCGAACTTCAGGCCGGGGATCTCATCCGCCTTGACGGTAACGGTCTGGCCGGCCTTTGCGATGCCGCCCTCTTCGCCTTCCACATAAGTGGTGCCGTCATGGACGGTGATCTCACGCAGGTGCAGGAACTTTGCTTCCACGGTCACATCCTCGTCCGGCATGGTGAAGCTGGTGCGCTCTGCCTTGCGGTTGGCAATTTCCAGATCTTCCGGGCCACTCTCCCAGTGCTTGAACTCGAACTCGTCCGGGTTGCGCTGTTCGCGGTCGATCTCGATCCAGATCTCGGTGCCTTCCAATGCGCTGGAAATGGGGTTGCCCTCTGCGTCCGTGGCCACGCCCTTGGACACTTCGATGCTGTGGTACTGCTTATACTTTGCCTCGATGGTCACATCATGATCGGGCATGGTGAACTTTCCGTCCTCGGTCAGCTCCACGCCGTCGGAGGCTTCCCAGCGGTCAAACACGTAGCCCGGGCGTTCGTCAGCAGTAACGGTGATCTCCGTGCCCACGATAGCGCTGGCCGGGTCTGCGGTGCAGAATGTGGTATGGATGCTGTGGATGGTGTTGTACACAGCCTTCAGCGAGATGGACTCGGCCGGCATGGTAAAGGTGGTTTTGGCCTTGTTTGCATTTTCCAGCGTCACATTGCCGGAGACGATTTCCCAACGGTCGAAGACCTTGCCGTCAAGATCGTCTGCCATGATGGCGACTTCGGTGCCCTTCTTCGCAGTGGTGATCTCCTCACCGCCTGCATAGGCCTTGCCGTTTTCCAGCGTGATGGACTGCAGCTTCTTATATTTTGCAGTCAGCACGACCATGCTGTCGGGCATGGTAAAGGTGGTCTCTTTCGCATTCTTGTTAGCCACAGCAACATCGCCGTAGCTCACTTCCCAGTGGTCGAACACATAGCCCTCGCGGCTCTCTGCCTTGATCTTAACAGTGTCGCCGATGACAGCTTCTTCAACATTGGCAGTGCCGTTGTTCACGGTGATGGCATGCAGATCGTTGTATTCGGCCGTGATTTCCACAGCGGTCTCCGGCATGATGAACTTCGTCTCAGGTTCGCGCCGATCATCCAGGATCACGTTTTTAGACACGATCTCCCAGTGGTCAAAGAGCTTGCCTTTGATCTTGTCGGCCTTGATGACAACAGGTTTACCCTTCAGGGCTGCATCGGTCACGGCATCTTCCACATAAGCCTTGCCGCTGTTCACCGTGATGCCCAGCAGCTTCTTATACTTTGCGACGGCGGTCACAGGCTTATCCGGCATGACAAAGGTGGTCTCTTCCTCATTCTTTTTAGCCACAGCAACATCGCCGTTGTTCACTTCCCAGCGGTCGAACACATAGCCCGGGCGGCTCTCTGCCGTGATCTTAACGGTCTCGCCCTCAATGGCGGTGTCCTTGTCTGCAGTGCTGAACTTCACGTCGATCTTGTGCAGAGTCTTGAACACAGCCTTCAGGGTCACTTCCCCTCTGGGCATCGTAAACTCAAGGGGCACGTTCTTCAGCTGCTCCTCCGTCAGGCCGTCCACACCGGTCACTTCCCAGTGGCTGAACTTCTGGCCTGCAGGGGCAGAGTCTGCCGTTGCAACGATGGCGTCGCCCATTTTGGCTGTCTCTGCGGTGTCGCCATTGACGGTAAAGGAGCCGCCTTCAATGGAGATGCCGTGGAGTTCCTTGTAAACGGCCTTCACCTTCACGTTCGTGTTCTTCACGGTAACAGTCGCAGTCTTGTTCTTTTCGTCTTCCAGCTCCGCTTCGCCCTCGAGAATCACCCAGCGGTCGAACACATAGCCCGGACGATGATTCGCAGTAACGATAACTTTCGTACCCTCTTTTGCCGAGGTGATATCTGCCGTACCATTTACCACTTCAATTGCATGGAGCTTTGCATACTGCGGGTTCAAGGTAACATTGCTTTCCGGCATCTTGAAGGTGATCCAGTCCTTGTTGACCCAATTGCCCAGATCAACGCCGGTCGCGTTCCATTTTTCAAACTCCCAGCCGTCCTTGTTCGGTGCCCAAGCTCTGATCGTCTGCCCCGGAAATGCCTTTTCAGCTTCCGTGCCATCCACCTTGATGATAACAGCAGTATCGTTGGAGTTGATGGTGTAGTACTGCTTGTAATTCGGGATCAGAGTCACGCTCTTGTCCGGCATGGTAAAGGTGACTTCTTTTGCTTTCAGCTGGTCAGACGTCAGCACACTGTCCAGGTCAGTCCAGCCGGTAAACTCAGCGTTTTCTCTGCCTGCTGCGGTCACGGTGACCTCTTCGCCCGCAAAGGCCGAGGTCACTGCCTTACCATCCACGGTGATGGTGGCATCGTCTGCCGTAATCGTATAGGAAACTTTCGGCACAATGCGCAGGTAATTTACCGTACTGGCCGGAATCTTCCCAGTGCCCGCATCCGTCGGCGTTGCATCCGCTGCATTGCTGGTATAGTAGACAAAATCGCTCGCACTTACCGGAGCGGCAAACTCAATTCCGCTACTTGCAACTCCATGATTTGCGCCTGCTCCCGTGTGCTCAAGGGTAACAGGGCAAGCACAGTAGATGTACACTTTTTCTCCAACCGGTGTCCAAAGAGAATTGCTGGAAACTTTCACGGAACGAGCGTTTTCGATCAACAGATTAAAATTCACAATCATATTTGTGGATTCCAGCACCACGTCCGTGTTCGGTGCATCGATGGTCAGATAATGGACTGCGTCGGCACTCGGATTCAGCAGGGTCAACTTTTGCTTATCAGGATCATACTTCAGGAAGCCAAGAATGTTGTTGCAATTATCGCTGTCAACTTCCACCTCACCTCTGCCATAGATTTCAATGGTAATGCCATACTTCGTAGCAACAGACGCATTAGCATCCGTTCCGCTGTTCTCCGCGTCCAGCACGCTCACGGCGCTGCGGCGAGTCATGCTCAACTGCATCAGCGCATCGGTGCTTTCGGCCAGCGCCGGAGCGGAAAGGGTGAACATCATGCATCCGGCCAGCGCCGCCGATACTGCACGCCGGATAAGTTTGCCTTGTTTCATGGTACAGCCTCCTTTTTCCCCTCGCATTTTTACGGGGGGGGGGTATATATTACAGTATCTTGATTATTTCACACTTTACCGGATTTTGGAAGCAAACCTGCGTGAATCGCCCTAAAAGCAGCGTGAAAAGCATGATTTGTGCCGGTTCTGTTGCAGTTGCCCGGCCCGCAGGCACAGCAAAGCCCCCGGCAGGTTTGCGCCTGCCGGGGGCTTTGCTGTATTATGAAAGATCAATCCTTCTTCTCTGCTGTGCGGGCAAAGAAGTTGGCGAGGATCGCACCGGAAATGTTATGCCACACGGAGAACACAGCGCCGGGAATGGTAGCCAGCGGATACTGTGCAAAGTGTGCGGCGGCCAGACTGGTTGCAAGGCCGGAGTTCTGCATGCCCACCTCGATGGAGATCGCGCGGCACTTGGTGGAGTCCAGCTTGAGCAGCTTGCCCACGCCAAAGCCGGTGAGGTAGCCCAGCACATTGTGCAGGATGACCACCACAAGGATCAGCAGACCGCTGGTCATGATCTTGGCGCTGTTGGCGGAGACCACGGCGCAGATGATCAGCACGATGGCGGTAGTGGAGACCAGAGGCAGCACACGGACGGCTTCCTCGGTGAACTTATGGAAGAAGTGATTGACCACAAAGCCCAGTGCGATGGGCACCAGCACCACCTTGACGATGGACATGAACATGCTCATGGGGTTCACGTCAACACGCTGGCCAGCGTACAGCAGGGTGAGCAGCGGAGTGAGGAGAGGAGCCAGCACGGTGGAAACAGCGGTCATGCCAACGGACAGTGCAACGTCGCCCTTGGAAAGATAGGTCATCACGTTGGAAGAGGTGCCGCCGGGGCAGGTGCCAACCAGGATCACGCCAATGGCCAGCTCGGTGGGCAGGTGGAACACCTGCGTGAGCGCCCATGCCAGAAACGGCATGAGGGTGAACTGTGCAACGCAGCCGATAATCACGTCCTTCGGGCGGCTGAACACCACCTTGAAGTCCTCCGGCTTCAGGGTAAGGCCCATGCCGAACATCACGATGCCCAGCAGGTTATTGACCCACGCCGTCTTTACCACGCTGAACGGGCCGGGGAAGAACAGGGCACCCGCGGCCACCACAATAACGATGGCGGCCATGTACTTGCCCACAAAGTCGCTTACTTTTTCAAGTGTTTTCATAATTGTTTCTCCTTTTCCTTCTGACATGCTTTGGGACAAAAGCATCCGCAAAATAAAACGCCCTTGTCCCCTACGGTCTGTAAGAGACAAAGGCGTGTAATATCCTCTGCGGTACCACTCTTATTGCCAGCACAACGCTGACCACTCAGTGCACGTCCAACAACGCGCGGCCCGTGATAACGGGGGCCTGCCGTTCCTGCTTACTGGGGCGCACACCGTCCATTCAGCCGGAAAGCTCGGAGAGGATCTTCCCACGGATGCCCTGCACTGCCTTGCACCAACCGGCAGCTCTCTGCAGCATTCCTTCCGGGTACTTTTTCTCGTCATAGCCGTAATATTCTTGGTGACATGGAGTATACTCCCCTGCAAAGGCAAAGTCAATAGAATGAGGCCTTCTGATTTTTCATGCAGTTCATTTCAGGAGTGAAAGTGGTTCACGCAGCAGACAAAGCAGAACGGCATCGGCACCGACTGCTCCGGCAGGATGACGCGAAGCCATGGTCTAAAGAGTAGGCCGCAATGCCATCCCATCACACAACAAAAGACCGCTCATCTTTTCGGGTGAGCGGTCTTGCTGTTTCTGCGGTTTATTCGCCTTTGGCTTTTGTAAGCAGCATGTGCACGTATTCCGCGCAGGCATCCCAGTCGCGGGCGGCGGCCTTGTCCTTCGGCATCAGGCTGCTGGCAAGGCCCACGCCAAGGCAGCCCGCCTTGCGGAACTCCGGGATGTTCTCCGGCGTTACGCCGCCAATGGCAACATAGTTTGTGTCGTCCTGGAATCCGACAATCTGGGGCAGGAGAAAAACGACCTCTGAGCCGCTTTTTCCTGTCTGATACGCAAAAAAGATCCCGTTCACCCAGAAGTGGACGGGATCTTTTATTGCTTATGGGGCTTTACTGCAGCCGATCAGGCTTTGACGAAGGCAGCTGCTTACTTTGCAGCCAGGTATTTGCCCAGTTCGCGGCCCAGCGTCAGGCACATACCAATGCTCACACCGGGGATCGGGGTGATATACTCGGGACCAAAGCGCATACCGCAGGTGTTGCCGGAAGCGTACAGGCCCTCGATGGGCTGATAATCCTCGTTCAGCACCTGCTGGTCATTGGTGGTCACAAAGCCGCCGGTGGTCACCAGTGCAAAGCCCAGACTCGGGGTGGTGACATGGGCGTAGAAGGGAGCCTTTGCAACTGCATTCAGGAAGTGCGGGTCCTTGGCAAAGTCGCTGTCGTAGCCCTCGGCGCAAACCTTATTGTACTGCTCCACAGTAGCGGAAAGGGCTGCAGGCTCCACACCGATGTACTCAGCCAGCTGTTCGATGGTATCGGCGCAGTACCAGCCGTTGGCGCCCTCGGCACCAGCAGCCTTTGCGGCCTCAAAGTTGCCCTTCATGGCTTCCACCACAGCGGGCATGTCGTACTCGAATGCCTGATGGCCGGGGAAGCCGCGCAGGATCTGGGTCTCATAGGTGCTGTCGTAGATGGAGGTGATATTGCCGCGCTTTGCACGTGCCATGAAGAAGCCGTTGATCTCCGGGCCGGCAAAGGCTTCGTTCTGGAAGCGCTGGCCATTCTCGTCCACCCACAGGGGGCCGGGCAGATAGTCGGGCACGGCCATGGAGTCGAAGTTCATGGTGGAGATGTCGCCCTCCAGACGGCCGCCTGCCCACACACCCATCTGGATGGTGGAGCCGTCGCGGCCAAAGGGAGCAAAGAAGTCCTCATCCTTGGTGAACAGACGCTTGATGTCCGGCAGCAGATCGTCCATCATTTCCTTGTTGCCGCCAAAGCCGCCGCCTGCCAGCACAACGCCGTTCTTGGCGTTGATCTTGAGGTAATTGCCGTCGCTGTCCTGTGCGATCACGCCGGTGACCTTTGCACCGTCCATTACCAGCTGCACACCCTTGGTGCCAAACAGAGCGGTGGCATTGTCAGAGAAATTCTCCTCCACATAATTGTAGTTGTCCCAGCTCAGGTCCTTCAGCTCCAGCTGACCGGCGGTGTTGTTGTTCTTCTCGCCGCTGGCGGGGTTCTCCCAGTAGTTCTCCCACCATTCCAGCGTGCCGGTGTAGTAGTGCATGCCGTTGTTCAGCTGGTGCACGGTGTACTCGTTGTCCGGCCAGAACTGGATGCGGGTCTTGGCCAGCGTGTCCGGGTTGATCTTGTCCAGCCACCAGTCCACCGTGCTGCCGCTGTTCTTGGCAAACTTCATCACCAGTGCGGTGTTTGCCTTGCCGTGGGTCTGCATCATCCAGTTGTTCACAAACTCCACTTCGTCCACCTTGGGCACACCGTGGCTCAGCAGGTAGTCCGAGTTGATGTGGCCGATATCGTGGCCGACCGTCCACCAGCTCTCGCGGGGCATGGCTTCCAGCACCAGAACGTTCTTGCCCTCTTCGGCCAGCTCACGGTAGCAGCTCAGGCCGGCATAGCCCATACCGATGATGGCAACGTCAACATCGTAGGTCTTGGTGATCTCACTGTCCGGGATGGCTTCCGGGGCGGTGCGCCAGCTGGCAGCCTGCTCAGAAGCTTCCGGGGCAGACACTGCCGTGCCGCCCATGGCCTGTGTGATGCAGTCGTTCATGCACTGCTTCACAGCATCGCTGGTAATGGTTGCACCGGACACGCCGTCGATGGTGCTGTTCTGAGCTTCCAGCAGCTGCTTGATCAGGTCATCCTTTGCGGCCTGACCGATGGAGTCGGTCTCACCGGACAGATCCAGCTGGATGTCGGTAATGGCCGTCTCGCTGAAGGTGGCGGTCATGGTGATATCGCTCATGCCCTTGGCTGTGGCAGTGTAGGTGCCCGGGGTGTACTTTGCAGCGGCAGAAGATGCAGCCGTGCTGCCGGAAGCAGCATTGCAGGCAGCCAGTGCACCGGCGGTGATGCCGCTCATGGCAGCAGCAGAAGCCAGCTTCAGAAAGCTTTTGCGCGAGATCTTTTTCATCTTGGTGGTTCCTTTCGTTTTTCTCTTTCTTCTCAATGTGCGGGGTCGTGTGCCCCTTTCGGTTGTTAATTCTATCACAATATCTCGCACTTGAAAAATATTGCTTTCTTCTTATAATCAGAAGTAAAAGTTATAAGCAATTTTTTAAGAGAAAAAGGAGCCGGTCATGACCCTGCAGCAGATTCGCTATTTTATTGCGGTGGCACAGAATTTGAGCTTTTCCAAAGCGGCACAGCAGCACTATGTTTCCCAAACGGCGGTCAGCCAGCAGATCAAGCTGCTAGAAGAAGAACTTGAAACTGAGCTGTTCCAGCGCACACGGCACTCGGTGGCGCTTACCAGTGCCGGGCAGGTATTCTACGAGTATGCGGTGCGCATCACCGATCTTGCGGAGGATGCCGCCCGCCGCACCCGCGCCGCTGCCGCCGAGTGCAGCACCCCGCTTGAGATCGGCATGATGAGCGGCATGGAAAATCTGCCCATTCTGGAAAAGCTGCTGCTGTTCAAGGAGCAGCACCCTGCCATTCCGCTGCACTTTCATCTTGGGGATTTTCCCACCCTGAAAAAACGCCTGCAGCAGAAAAAGCTGGACTTTGCCCTGCAGCTGGAGCTGGTCCCGCTGGAGGATGCCTCCTCCCTGCTGCGTGCTCAAGTAGGCCAGCTGCGCCAGTACGTAGTGCTCAACCGCCAGAGCCACCTGTCCAGCTATGCGTCCCTGCACCGCAGCCAGCTTGCCAGCGAACAATATTATGTACCCGCCATGGACCGGGAGCTGTGGAACCAGTTTGCGCAAGTCCTCACCCGCCACGGCAGCGACCCGCAGAACATCAAATTTGCGTATTCCATGGAGAAGTTGATGCTGCAGCTGGCTTTCTACGGCGGCTATACCATCCTTGCCGAGCCGGTTCTGGCTCAGCTGCCCGCCAACAAAAACCTCACCTTTATCCCGCTGGAAAACGATACCGTTCCCGCTTGGGCCGTGTGGAACCGCGAGAACATCTCGCCCGCCCTCCGGCTGCTTCTGCGTGAGCTGGATATTGACCCGTGACCTGCTGCAGAATGCATTGACGATCTTGCGCAAAAGCGCTGCTCTTTTTTCAGAAATTCAGCAAGAAAGGTCTCTCCGGCGCTGCGTGGAGAAATGCAAAGGTCGATCACATGAATCAAAACGATCCTGTCCCGGACGATTTCACTCTTTCGCCGGCCTTTGTGGATGCACTGCCCGCGCTGTTTTTTTGCCTGCAACATGGTACTGGTGGCAGGAATTTTGCTTTTATCATGAATATGCAGTGAGCCGGAAGCCTCTGATCTACAGAAGGCTCCCGGCTCATTTGCTATGGATTTTTTACGTGGATACCATTCGAGTCCTTGATCGAAACAAAAAATTCCACGTCATACGACTTGGGATTTCCTGGTAGCCTATTCTGTTGCTCAAACACCCCACTGGGGTGTTTGTTGCTGTCGCAAACGCAAACTTCCGATAAACAAAAAACGTACCCGAACCCTTTTTCATAAAGAATCGGGTTCGAGTACGAACTGTATGGTGGAGAATTAGGGACTCGAACCCCAGACCCCCTGCGTGTGATGCATGATGACTTTTCGTTTTTTAGAACGATGATTCGTTAAATAGACTCGATTTGCCACAGATCTGCTACAAATCAAGCCTCGTCATCCAACAAAAGTCATTGTTTCTGGGAATGCAATACCAAAGTCAATTACAAGTTGCTCTATGGCTTTCCAATCATCCTCCCATGGCTTTTTTACATACTGTAGTATGCAGTGTGCTTTGATTGCTTTTTGATGTACTTTTTCACAATCCTCTTCTTTGCAACGGAACTGCACCATTTTCTCATATCTTTCGTCCAGTTGATGCTTCAGCACACTTTTATGAAAATTTCCTAAACCATTAGCTCCAATCCCCGGAACTAAAATTTTATCAGGTTCATTAACTATTTGTTCCTCACTAGGCCATATAATGCCTATAGCTTCGAGCTCCGCTCTAAAATTCAAAACTTTTTCGCTTCTTTTTAGCGTCACACCATCCTTAAAGTTAAAGAATTTAAAGAACTCTTCAAAGCGAGAATCATCTTGAAACTGTATCAAGGCTGTTAAAAATTCTTTATTCTCAATATTGGTCTCTAATGTTAGTACTTCTGGCGGGAAAAAATTTTCTTTCATTCTTACAGCCAAAACATGCAATTCTATTGGATATGTCTCTTTCTTTTCTTCGTAAATTCCAATAGCTTTTTGAGCAGACGATCCATATTTATCGTTTTCACATTTCTTATCGCTATCCATAATACAAGCTATCGGTCTGCATTCTCCTGTCAGAACTTCATTTTTTATTGTTGTATCCGCTTCTGATCCACCACAATGGATTCCATGAATCGAAAGATTTATATTCGCACTTTTCTCTCTGATTATTTCCCTAGTAAGATCCGTATAGAGTTCGCAATCTCTCAAATTTTCGCAAATCAGTTCTGATTGTGCCAGCATAAATTTTCTTGTAATAGGGACATATAATTTAATTGTACCATCCTCTTCCTTTAGTGTATTACAATCAACCTCTGTGCTGTACACAATTCTATATCTTGTTACATCCACATATGATTTTAACTTAAAAGCTCTCCTAAAAAGTGCTGAAAAGACTCTTTTCGAGCGATTTTCAAGTATTCCACAATTTTTTAAATACTCTAAGACATCAACTTCTGCATAAATCACATGGTGATGTTCATAACACTGTCTTGCAATCTCATCAAGCATTACTATTATATCACTTTGGTCATTCAACTCCTCTTTGTGAGACTCTAAATATTCCACTACATCCTCTGTAATTTCAACAACCATAGTTTCTCACACTTCATCTGGATCAAAGAAACCAATCGGCCATTTTTCCAGTTGCCCTTTTTCATTAAATTTTGTCTGAGATACCTTCGTGTTTCCTGTATCATCTTTATCAAAAATAACAACATTAACCATCTCTGGTAGCAATTTTTTCTTATTAATTAAATATCCCAAACGGTTAATCATTGCTTCGCTGTGTGTTTCCAAAACAAATTTTATCTTGCCGCCGTTTTCTTCCGATGCCAATTGTGAAAACACATCAATTAATTTAGCCTGCAATGCAGGATGAAGATGCAATTCCGGTTGTTCAATCGCTTCATAGTAGTCTGCTGACTGCCCTCCTATATAGCCATAAAGAAATCTCCTCACCGAAGAATTCTCGGACATATTAACTTTCCATACACTTAATAATATTGGCAAAATCTGTGAATATCCAAAACCAGTATCCACCAGATTTTCTTTTATATTAGTACGGCTATCTTTCACCAAGATGGACACATGCCCATCTTTTTGTACTGTCGAAAACTCACAACCAATAGTACTTTTTGTCCATTGTGAAAACGCCTTTTGTTCTTTTTCCCTTAAGTTATTAAGAACCATTTCAAGATTTTCTCCACTCGGATCAACCTCATTAACCGATAAACCTTGAATTCTTCGATAACGCTCCGCATTTAATCTCAGCGGTTTTGAATATCGCACTCCTGTAAACTCTGAAGTTATTTGTCCACATACAAACGACATTATCGTCGGAATAGATGCCAAAACTATCAAATCATTTATTTTCTTTATATTTTCATCATCAACACTCGCCTTGTTTAAATTTTTTCTCATTCCCTCTGGGAAAGCAGTTGTATTCGTTAAATGTTTTAATACTTCTTTGTGCGATCCAAACAACTCCGGACGAATGCCTGCAGCAATCGTTCTATCTTTCGTATTCGAATTGGAGTATCGTTTTAAATACTGAACAATTTGATTCAAAAGCTCCTCGTTAATAAAGTATCTATAAAGAGACACTCCCATTTGATCATTTTTATCAGATACCATAACAATTTCTGGTAGCAACGCTCCCCTATTATAGTTAGTAAAGTAGCGCTCATTAAAAGTGTTTCCATTAACTTCGATTGAATCTACCTCGGATAGTGAATTAAAATTCAATCTAAAATTCTGATCCTTAATACTTACGTTTATTGATGACACTACTTGTTTTTTTAACGAAAAAGTTGCGGTTGCCTCCATTTTCTTATCTCTGTCGTCCACAAAAACTATCGACTTCGTGCTAATTTTCGACACATCCGGAATTTCAAGGCCAAACGTCAATTCAATATCTTCTTTTTCATTATGGGTCTTACTTTGATCGTAATCCCCAAAGTCCACATATTTCCCATACCATAAAATCGGTTCAGCCGTTTTAGCTTCTAGCGTCTGCTTCAGAAGTGGAAATATTCTCAAGAATGTGCTCTTTCCGGAGCTATTTCTTCCAACTAGAATTGTAATCGGTTTTATCTCAATCTGCTCAACATTTTTTAACGAGCGAAGATTCTTAATTCCAATAGATTTCATAGAGAACTCCCTTCTCTGCCAACTCTATAACCTTAAATTATTTCAAATATTGCTAATTTATCTTTTCTTAAATTACAATTGTTTCTTTCAGTTTACAAAATCTACAATTGAATTCTTTTTTATATTTCTTTTGTCCATCCCATATACTTTTATTTATATCATAAATTTGACATACTCCAATTTTTTGTATAGCCTCCACCGCCGCTTCTCTCTGGCTCAAATGCCGCTTTCCAACGGTCAGGCAGTTTGCGCCATCCAATGTGTCATACTGCCGGAACGCTCGGTTGAAATCCATCAAATCATGCAGACGGATAGGTTGATTCGTCTCATTGTCCACCAACAGACCCCAGTTTTCCCAATGGCGGTCGGTGTTGCCCACCAGATAATCCAGAATGTTCATCATATAGTATCCGTGAGCATCCAGTTCCAGAATCTTATCCAGCGTGTTCCAATCATGGTTTGTGCAGTAGACATCGTAGGCTGCATACGTCACTAGGCTATATCGCTGCGAGGTCATAATCTTACTGATGGAAACAGGCTCGTTTTCAAACATTCCCTGCTCATACAAAACCTGATGGCAGTCAAAGCATCGGCAGATTTTACTTGCCAGCACTTCACGCTCGACTGCATCTTGTCCACCATCTTTGTAAAGATAGAAGCCATCATCCTTGCGCACCCACGCTTTAGGATAGCATCCACCAGTGGACAAATCATTTGCTAAAAGATGTGCATTTGTCACAGTCATCTGATGCCCACGCAGTGCAATATCCACAAGAGCATTGCTTAAAGAGTGTGTGTAGAGATTGATATCCTCAAACAGGATATTCTCTTTTTCTCCTTTTACCCAGAACACATCCAGCAGTGACAGGCAATGGTACGAAAGCGCAATCTGTGCACGTTCCCGATCCGTAACGCTTTGAGATGCGCCGATACTATTCAGAATCTCTTTCGCGTAGGTACGATCCAGCGTTAGCATACGGGATGCACACCAATAATAAAAATTGGTTACATTGTTGATTCGATCATCAAAGTCATCCGATTCTTCCAGCACCAAATCGTATGGCATAAAATCTTCAAGGTAAATCTTGCATTCACCAGCCGTGCTCACCTGTGCCACGCACTTTTCCATGTGCATGACATGATAGACTATTGCTTCGCCCATTGCTTTCACCACCTTATTTGACCAATGCACGCCGTCTTTTCTACTATTGTACCTTCTTTCCCCCTGCAAAACAAGATGTAAAAAAGCTCTCGATCCTTAATATAGCGGCCAAGAGCTTTTTTACCCGATTATCTTTGTCTGTTCCAGAGCTTTAGCTCAATCATTAGATTTCATCCAATCCATACTTGTGTCTTTTCCCTCCACAGCATTGCACATAAATACCATATCGACTTATCTTGGCTTCGAGAGAGCAGCCGCATCTGGGGCAAAGCATTCCGTTTTTATTGCCCTTATGATAAAAATACTCTTCTACGAATTCCGTTTCGACAAATTCTGTATGCTTGCAGGACGGATAGCCAGAACAGCTCAAAAAGTACTTTTGATTTCTGGACTTTTTCAGCTGCATAGGTTTTCCGCAGACAGGGCACTTTTTGTGTGCAAGAACATAATCCGATAACTTATCCGTTATCAAGTTTCCCTGTGCATCCTTTTCAACGGTTTTGGCTTGATCCATCACCTGACTCATTTCCAGTAATCCGTAAAGGATCTTTGCTGTGTGCGTTCCCCAAAAACGAATACATGGACGATTGTTAATAGCGCTTGTCCTGCCTTCTATTTTGAAGCACGCTGCAGATTCTGGCATGCCAAACCATGTTACAGTCTTGTCGATCAATGCAATCGGATCTGTCAGATAGTGATTTTCTACCGCAAAATACTTTAACGTCGGATGGAGGTTCTTCTTCGATTCGGCTCGAACAAATACTTTTACTCCACGGCTTTGAGCTTCTGCAAGAGCCTGTGCAATTCTAGTGGTATTTATATCCGAGTTTGCCGGAGAATCCGGAATGTCAATCCGGACCTCACGCCTTGCAGTAGCCAAATCCTTAATGAATTCATCCACTTGATTTTCTTTTTCCACGAAATCAAAATAGTATTTTTCAAGGTCGTCATTCGGGCGAATTATTTCCGGAATCATGGGAGCTGTCGCGCGATAGCTTTTCAGCATTTGCATGAACATCAGATTTTCTGACATTCCTTTATTTCTCATGAACGATCCATTTGCTACGCAAATAAACTTCCCCGGCCGATGTCAAGTCTTGGACAACATTTTTCACAAATAAAATTGAAAAAACGCCAAAAAAATAAGCCCTACAAGGCTTTCAATCGGTATCGAACCGATCTGAGCCTTGTAGGGCTTTACATTTTACTCTATATGCTTTTTATCTTAGACCGCCTGCAGCGGGGTGTTTTCCATCACTTTCTTAAATTCCTCTACTGTCATTCCAGCATCTTCCGCTGCTTCTTCAATCGTCACACGGCCTTTTCTTACCTGTTTAACCAGCATCCGCATCTCACCAATGTTGATGCCTTCTTCTCTACCTTCGGCCTTTACGCCCTGACTAAGGTTGCACATAACAAGCACCTCCCTTTCCAGTTCTTCGTTCATTGCAACGCCAAATTCTTCTTCAAGAATTTTCTTTTTCTCAGTAGCTGCTCTGGAAGAAGAGAGCAGCACATCCATAAATTTCACAATACCTGTATAGTTTTCCGTACCCGGTTCTCCAAGACAAATCGTTACAACACTCATCAAATCGTAGTTTTCCGATTTTTCAACAGCGTTTCCAATCAACTGCTCTGGTCGGATAGAATAACGAATCAGAGTGTTTTGGAACTCCTTGGTTGGGTGTGTACAAACCCAGATAGAGTACACTTTTCGGATTTTCCCATACTCCGAGTTCGTGAATATCGGACCATGCTGTGCGGAGATCATCCTGCTGCAATAATAGATTGCTCGCTTTGTCAACGGGTATCCCGGATTAAAAGCAGTCTGCGCTTCCACATTAATAATAAGACGTATCACATCTTTCTGTGCAGTAGAACCCTCTGATGTTGGTGCGATTGCATCGAACCGGACATCATAATTGATGGTTCCTTCCGTCAGCGTAGAATCCTCATTATTGCTTCCGACAATTACGTCAGAAGTTTTTTGGGGTCTGTTTGTATCATCAACATGAACGCCAACCGTGCCCACTTCCGGCGTTCCTTCGATATACTTCTCTGCAATTTCGTCTACGGAACAGGCACTGTACTCATTCACACAGTTCTTCATAATCTGTGCCAGAATCTGTTTGTTGGCAAGCAGCTTCTTGGCAGCCTTATCATAACTCGAATCATATTCCGTCTGCGTTATCGCATGAGCAAGCTGATTTTCCATCGGCATTCACTTCCTTACAGCAGGTTCAACGGGAGCGTATACCACCCCTATTGTGCTTTCATCTTACCATAAAACACTTTGCATATCAAGCTGACAGATGTAAACTTTTCTGCATAGATTTGTCCATATTGCCCACTCTGGTTTAAATCTAAGTCGGCATAATTCAGCATAATATTTCAATAGAGCAATACCTATATTCAAGATTCTTCCCGCCTTGACTACCATTCCCGTTCATCTTTTTCAAGTGAAATGATAACTGCGTTTTTCTCAGCCTCATATCTCCCCTTAAACTGATGATCCTTTCCTACAGCTAGTTCATTTGCCTCCAGCAACGCCTGAATGAACTGTATTCCGTTAATCATCATTCGGCACTGCCCATCGGTCAACAGCCTGTCTGGAACCTTAAAGGACATGGGATGTTCAGCGGTGCACGGAGTAATCGCAATAGACTTCCGATCTTTCCTCTGCAAAACACAAATATAGGTCGGGCTCCCAAGAACACGAATAACATCCTTTCCCACATTCATTCTTCGGCTTTCTGCCGGAATCGTCACCAGCAGATTCATAATTCGTCCAGAACTCATGTCAGCATTCCTTTCTCAACAACCTCACTGCCCGGTCGTTGTACATTTTCAGGCTGTTCCGGAAAATCTGATAAAGGTATATTTTCAGATTCTTCACATTGCGGTATCGGTACTGAAATAGTATCTGTTTTCTGTTCAGGCTCATCCAATACAGCAGAGCCTTCTTTTCCTTAAATTGTCATGCTCGTCTTTTACTATTCACCTTTCCTACTTCACAGCACAACAACAAGCCTGTATACAGATTGCAGCAACAATCTATACGCAGGCTTGTCCTCGTACCTCCTTATTCTGTTTTCTGCTCTATCAGCTTTCGCTGTGGTGGGTTAAGTATAGAGCGCAACCAGAAGCCATTAACCCCCGAAATCACGCCGGAACGCAACGCACCATGGTAAACAGAAACAAGTTAAGGTAAAAAAGGTCAAGCCGCGCAAACCCGCATGAAATCAGGATTTTTTCTGGTTACTAACATTATTTCACAGGTTCCATGGACGGTAACAACAACTCTTTTCCCAAACATCTTCGGCAGCCATGCAAAGAACGCCGGTCCTTCGGCGTGGATGTGCACCACATCGTATTTTCCAAATGCACTATAAAGTGCCGCAAATGCGGAGGAGCTGACTGCAGCAAGTCCCCCTGATGTCAAGATAGGGACAAAAAAATTCTCAAAAAAAGCAAAAAAATAAGCCCCACAAGGCTTTTCTGACAATTCTTTGAATCATCAGGGCCTTGTAGGGCTATCCGTTATCTTATGCTATTTTATTTTCACACTGCCTGTAATGGGGTGTTCTCCATTGTTTCCTTAAACTGCTCAACTGTCATCTTTGCTTTTGCCGCAGCACGCTCCAGCGGTAAATCACCCTCTCGAACAAGCTGAACCAGCATCCGAATCTCGCCAATTCCGATGCCTTCGATTCTGCCTTCCTGACGGCCTTCTTCACGGCCTTCGGCTCTTACGCCTTGACTAAGATTGCACACTTCAAGCACCTCTCTTTCCAGTTCTTCGCTCATTGCAACGCCAAACTCTTCTTCCAGAATCTTCTTTTTCTCCGAACCTGATCTTGTGGAAGATAACAGCACTTCCATAAATTTCAGGATTCCCTTATGATTCTCCGTCCCTGGCTTGCCTAAACAAATCATTACGACACTCATCAAATCGTAGTTTTCGGTTTCTTCCTGCGCTTCTCCAATCAACTGTTCGGGTTTGATGGAGTACCGGGTAAGCGTATTTTCAAAACCATCTGACGGCTGAGTACAAATCCAGATGGAGTAGACCTTACGAATCTTCCCATATTCAGATTTTGTAAAAATCGGACCGTGCTGTGCAGAAATCATTCTGCTACAATAATAGATTGCCCGTTTCGTCAATGGGTATCCCGGCTTGAATTTTGTCTGTGCTTCCACATTGATAATCAGACGAATGACTTCTTCCTGTTCTGCACTGTCCGCAGATTTCGGTGCGATTGCGTCAAAGCGAACATCGTAGAACAATGTTCCCTCGGTCAGCGTAGAGTCCTCGTTGTTACTACCCTTGATTACATCTGTTGACTTTTTGGGTCTGTTCGTATCATCGACATGAACACCAACAGAGCCAACCTCCGGGGTTCCCTCGATGTATTTCTCAACAATATCATCTACGGTGCAATCGCTGTATTCATTCACACAGCCTTTCATGATCTGTGCCAGAATCTGTTTGTTTGCCAACAGCTTTTTCGCTGTTCTGTCATACCTCGAATCATACTCTGTCTGATCTATCGTGTGGGCAAGCTGATTTTCCACCGTGCCTTGTTTTTCCATCGGCATTCACTTCCTCGCAGTAGATTCAACAAGAGCGTAAACTCTCCTATCGTACTTCCATCTTACCATAATTCACCGCCCATATCAAGCAACCAACTGTAAACTTTCCTTGCACGGAGTTGTCCATATTATTGCATTCTTCGCCACTGTTATATCATAGGCAACTAATTATTTCAGAACCCACTAATGTGAGATTCACATTTCAGTCAGTACTCTCCCGTTTTCTATCTGCATCGCATCCGTTATCTTAAACGAAACAAGTCGCTGCTGTGGAAAAGCTCTTCCGATCAGCCGATAGGACATTTTCTTGTCCCACCCAGAATCCCCGTAAATCATGCGAACCAATGCCATACACTTGATTTCGCCGTTATTAGATTCGTCTGGTTTTCCCACACGATGCGCTCCTGATTCTTCTGCTCCACACGCCTGTACAGCTATCTGTTTCATTTTACGATTATACAGAAACCGATAGTGTGACGGCCATTCTAACGCTTCCAGCGTTTTTCTGAAGACCGTGATTCGTCCCTCTTCCTCGCAGAAACTCATGCCAAGTCCTGCCTGTTGCTCCGTTTTCTGTTCTGTTTTTTGCATATTGCTCACCTCCCACAAATGGACAGACCCTCCCCTTGTACAACCTGTCAATTAGTCCTTTCCAGCTTCAGGAGCAATCTTTCCTGTCAGAATCCCCATTGACACATACCCATCCATTTGCTTGACTTCAGATTCTTTCCGGTGTTCTTCCACAGGCACACCAAAAGTTCCCACAATATCATCCAGGTAAAATCCCTTTCGGCTGTTCACAGGTTTTGTTGACGCAGCATTATCCTGCGAATCGACTGCGTTCTTTTTTCTCTGTCCTTCATGAAAAATTTCTGGCACAAGCAGATCAAAAACATACAGAGTTTCACCCTCAAAGGTAATCCTGTACCCCAGCATTTTATATCGGCACTCGCTGTCCCATCCCATTTCCTGATAAACTAAAGTCGCAAATGGCTTGCAGGACATCTTCCGGCTTTTGCGCTTATCCGGTTTTGCCACGCACCAACGCAGAGCGTCCTTGTCATTTTCATCACACCCACGAACAACGATACGCTTCAAATCATTGTTGAACATGACATGAACGTAGACCACATCCTCCAGCCCTGTGATACAGGCTGTATTGAATGTGATACTATCTTTACGAATCACGATTGCCGGGTCACGCAGATGGGCAAACAATTCCTTTCGCACGACCTGGTAGCCATCATACGAAAAGGCACTTTCCAGTTCTTCCGCCCGTGCGTCTCTATCATCCTGCACAATCTGCTTCTCTGGCGGCATGATTGTTGTGTTTTCTTCATTCATCTATAATCAGCCCATCCTTCCATTATCTTCTCCGCTTCACGGAGCAACTCATTTAGACTTTCTGCCGTAAATATGTTCATTTCCTCTATCTCCGTCGCAGGACGAAATACATCCCAGTTTCCGGCATAATGCTCCTGCCGTAAGATACCCACCTGTGCTATACTTGTAATCGGCTGTCCAAATGTTCCAGCCCACTCTGGTGGAAAAATGTAAATCTTCTTTTTGACCGTTTCGCCCTCATCTTCTTCGGTGTTTTCCTTTGGAGGCAGAACGATTTCTTCCACCTTAATCATTTCAGGCTCATCAAATGCGAACAGCATCATTTTGTTATCGCCCTGCTCCAAAAACTGGCCACGGAACCGATAACGCAAATCCTCATCCCATTCCATAATGTCAAATAAAGTCTTTGCAAGTCCACGACAGCCCAAAGTGCTTGCACACCAACGTCCCTCTTTCAGTCTGCCCCAACGGATCGCGTTTGGATTATTCTTGTCACAGGGGCGAATGGCAATGCAGCGTTCAACAGAATTTAGCAGCAGCTCCACATATTCAACATTTTCAAACTTTTTCAAGCAAGCGGTGTTAAAGCGCAATCGTCCATTAGAAATCGTCATAGCCGGATTCTGCATAGTAGAAAAATACTGTACCCTGACTATTTCATAGCCCGTCAGATCAAGACGCTTTTTCACATCCGCAGTAACAGTGACATCCGGTTCTTTCATCACGCTTTCAGAGGCTTCCCTGTATTCTTCTGCCGAAAAACCTGTCCAATCCTTATCAAAAGGCACATATCCTCGCAAAATCCCATCTTCAACCACGCTCAACACGGGCAAGGGTCTGTTTTTCTTTGAATAATTGCGGGATGCCCGCAGATGATTGGCTGCATTAAAAACTTCTCTGGAAACAATGGCTTCATGGTGATTCTTCTGCCTGTACTGTGTCCGATCATTGTTGTTTTTCTTTGATTTATGCGTCAAAAAGTTCGGTGTAAAGGTCTTTCTTGCCAGTACATCACCACAATGGCGCTCATTTGCCAGAACACCTGCAAGTGTACCGGGATTCCACTCCACACGTCCCAACTTCGTCTTACGGCTATGAACACCGCAATGACCTCATTGATGACCGCGGCTGCCGCAATGGTCCCTGCAGGATGGAAGCGCACTCGGGGGCGGGACCGCTCAGAACGGATACCGCGATACCGGTGAATACCAGCGACACGCCGGAGTGCGGCAGCAGGGCAAAGCCCAGAAAATTGCGCACGGTTTTGGGCGCGCCGGTCACGGCGGCCCCCAGATAGGCCCCGCTGTACTTGCCCACAGCCCGCGCCAGAATGTACACGGCAGTATAGATCCCCGCGCCGAAAATCAGATGATAGTCCAGCGGCGCACCCAGGTTCAAAATGACCACAATCAGCCCCACCCCGATGACGGGATTCATCACACGCATGATGTTTTCCAGAAGGCCTTCGGGAATGCAGTTGGCAAATGCCGCGGAAAAGGACATGCCCAGCAGCATGAAGTTCAGCACAGGAACCGGCAGAAGCGCATTTACCAGCGCGCCCAGTCCGGCGGTGGCTGCAAGCAGGACCAGCATGGTACCAAAGGCCTGGCGCGGGGGTCCGCGCGCGGCACATCCGGCACCCGGCCCAAAAGCCCATCGCTCCGCCCAGCGGAACCGGAAGAAACACCAGCACCAGAATGCCTGCCACCGGAATCCCCACCGAGGAGATCTGCGCCGAAACCAGCGCCACCACTACAAAGAACACCGTGGCGCCCACCAGATCATCCAGCGCGGCCATGGGCATGAGGGTGCGGGTCACCGGGCCGTTGGTCTTCAGCTCGTTCACAATGGAAAGCGAGGGCGCGGGCGCTGTGGCCAGCACGATGCCGCCGAACAAAAACGCCAGATAGACCGGCACGCTCGTGATGCGGAACACGCAGGCAAACACCAGGCTGACCACTGCAAAGGTGCCCAGCGATTCGGTCACGGTGGTGACCAGGATCTGCCGCCCGGCACTGCGCAGCTTTTTCCACAGCAGCTCGGTGCCGATTATCAGGCCCGCAACGCACTCCAAAAGGTGTTCCACACTGCCGAACCAGGCCGCGTCCAGCGTCTGCTGGTCCAGCAGGTTCAGCGCATGGGGCCCCAGCACCATCCCTGCGATCAGCCAGCCCAGAATGACGGGCATTTTCAGCTTTGAAGCCAGCTTGCCGGCTCCGAAGGCCAGAACCATGACCGCCAAAAGCCGCAGAATCTGTAAAAAAATCATCCGTTTCGCTTCCTTTCAAAAAAACAGACGGAATCGTCTATAAATGGGTATAGCACGGATGCGCCGGGACAGCTGTAAAAATTTTGTGAAGGTTTGCTTGTGCGGCGAACAGTCTGCTTGCCGCAAAAAGCTCTGCTTCCCGATAAAAGAAGCAGAGCTTTTGCTGAAACTTAGCCCGCAGCAGCGGAGATTTCTCTCTGAAAACGTCGGCAGGCAGCGGAAATATTGTCCGGTTGGTTGAAGACCGTATAAATTCCGGTTACAAAAATTTGGGCTCCCCGTCTGGCGCATTCTGCGGCATGGTACATATCTACGCCGCCATCGATGGAAATGGGGATCGGCCGGTTCCCTCTTAGCTGGACCAGTTGTTCCAGCCGGGAAAGACTGTCCGACAGAAAGCGCTGCCCCGCATAGCCGGGTTCCACGGTCATGAGGACGATATAGTCCACAAAGTCAATCAGAGGCTCCAAAAGCGAGATTGGCTGGCTGGGATTGATCACGATACCGGCTTTCATTCCTTGTGCCCGAATTGCGGCAAGGCCACGACGCGCGAAGGGGGTAGAATCCAGATGAAAACTTACCCAATCGGCACCGCTTTCACGCAGTGGGGCAATATAAGTCATGGGGTCCGTGACCATCAGATGCACATCCATCTGGATGGCGGGAAAGGTTTGTTTTAACTCTTTCACCAAACGCACGGGAAAACATAGATTGGGAACATAATGACCGTCCATGATATCAATGTGAAACCATTGGCACCCTCCATCGACCAGTTGAAAAATTTGATCGCGGAAATTCAGAAAATCACAGTTTGCCAAACTGGGAGCATTGATGATTTCCATAGTCGTTACCTCCGAACAGGGTAGGGACCATATAACGGTCCATAAGTGGCGCAGGCGCGAAAATCTGCACTCATGGCTTCATGTGTACCGTACATTCGCCAGGCTGCCGGCCGGAAAATCGATTCATCCGGAAGGTTATGCATGCATACAGGAATACGCAGCATAGAGGCCAGCGTCATAAGCTGTGCGCCAATGTGACCATAGCATAAAGTGCAGTGATTGCTGCCCCAGTTTTCCATGACGGAGTAAACATTGGAAAAGGCGTCCTGACCAGTCAACCTTGGGACAAAGAAGGTCTTGGGCCAAGTGGGATCGGTGCGCCGGATTACAGCTTGCTCCACATTATCCGGAAGTTCTACGCTCTCGCCTTCGGCAAACTGCAACACAGGCCCGAGACCTTTTAAAAGATTCAGGCGGATCATGGTCAAAGGCACGCCGCCTTTGGACAAAAAGCTGGAAGAAAATCCGCCGCCGCGGAATGTAGCCAGTTTTCCCGCACCCCAGCGTGTAGCATCCAGACAATGGGAGATATCGGTCTCGGTCATCTCCCAAGCGGGTTTGATACCCGGATGGCCGTCGACGTCGGAAGCCATGCTTCCATCCAAAGCAGCGGCGCCGGAATTGGTCAAATAGATAAATCCGTTCGCGGCAGCGCCTTCCGGTACCTGACCGGCGGTTTTGGCAAGCGCCTCCGGACTCCAATAAGCGCGTACATCGCAGAACATCTGTGCCGTGCCGGTTAAAAGCGTACCCCACAACATTGTCACAGCGTTGAGGCTGTCGTTTTCTGTAGCGAGCGTATACGGGCGGCGAGGACCGTCCCAGTCAAAGGAACTGTTTAAAATTGCTTCGGAAAAATCTCCGTTGGGCATGAAGTCCGTCCATTGGCGCTGTCCCTGGAATCCTGCCATCAGAGCGTAGTGGCCGTGGGCCTCTTCTTTCCAGCCCAGCTTTTCCAGCTCAGGATTTCCCACCATCAGGTCCCGCAGAATCAGCGTCATTTTGACGATCGTAGACCACACCTCGTCCTTTTGCTGCCGGCTTTGCTGGATTTCAGGGGGATTGGGGTCCTCCATCTCTGTACAATTTGCTTTGGTCCAAGCCATAGCACGCTGATATTCATTCGGATCAAATAGATTTAACTGAAGGCGGCGCTGCACTTCGCTCATATCCACGGTTTCGGTGCGCATGCCCAAATAGCAGCGGAAAAATTCCTGGTCTACAATGGAAGCGCCGATTCCCATGCAAACGTTGCCCACAGAGAGATAGGCCTTATTTCGCATGGTGCTTACGGCAAGGGCACACTGCGCAAAGAGCACTAACTTTTTTGCAACATCCTGCGGTACAGATATATCATCTGCATCCTGTACATCCTGGCCGTATATCTTGAAGATGGGAACGCCCTTTTGTTCTGCAACGGCAACTGCGGCCGCCAGATAGACGGAGCCGGGGCGTTCGCTGCCGCTGAAGCCCCAAATTGCCTGCGGAATTTGATCGTCGTACACCATTACTTCCGCCGCATAGGCAAACGCACGGGAAATGCTGATGACCGCGCCTACGTTTTCTTGCGAAAATTCTTGCGCTACCAGCGCGGCCTCGCGCACACCGCCCACACCAACAGAACCAATTACGCATTCCAAGGGTTGTCCATCGGCATGAAAAACGTGGCTCTCCAGAAGCTCTTTGGCTTTTTGCGCCAGAGCAAAAGTCGGTGCTTCAATTTTTTCACGAACACCATTGCAGCGCCCATCAACAACCACACGGATTCCAATTTTGGGGCGGGGAATTTGACAGAATAAGCGATCGTTCATACTTGCACAACTCCCTCCTTATAAAACCAGATTGGGCAGGAAGGTGACCAAACCGGGAATGAAGGTGATCATCAGGAGGACGATCAGGAGAACTCCCAAATACGGCAGAACTGCCCGCACAATTTTTTCAAACGGGACTTTGGAGACAGAACTCAAAACGTACAGCACCATTCCAATAGGAGGTGTGAGCAGGCCGAGCATCAGGTTAAGAATGCACATGATGCCAAAATGGATGGGATCAATGCCATAGCTCAAAGCAATCGGCATGAGGATGGGGACCAGGATGGAAATAGCAGCAGCGGTTTCCATAAAGGTTCCGACAATCAAAAGGATCAGATTGATGAACAAAAGTGCGACGATTTTGTCATCAATGTGATCAGTCATCCACAGGCTCATGTTCTGCGGAACCTGCTCCACCGTAAGGATCCAGGCAAACACATTGGCAGCACCGATAATAAACATTACATTAACGGTGCTGTTGGCAGTTTCCAAAAGGAAGCCGGGAAGTTCACGAAGGCGAATGGTGCGGGTTGACAATGTCAGAATCAATGCATAGAATACGGCGATGATCGCAGCTTCCGTGGGAGTGCAGACACCCGTCATAATGCAGCCGATGATAATCACAGGGCACAGCAAAGGGAAGAAAGCTGCTTTAAAAGAATGCCAAAGGCTGTGTGCAGTGGGAAACGGCATGCGAGGATAATTTCGTTTGATACTTTGGATGCAAACAAGGACAGCCATTGCAATTGCCATGAGAATACCGGGGATGATGCCGCCGATAAACAGTTTCCCGATCGAGACACTGCCGGCGACGCCGAATAAAATGGCAGGTACGCTGGGCGGAATAATGGGCCCCAAAATGCTGGAAGCTCCGGTAATGGCAAGGCTGAAATCTTCGTCAAACCCTTGTTCTTTCATGGCTTTTAATTCAATTGCGCCCAGCCCGCCTGCGTCAGCAATGGCCGCACCGGACATACCGGCGAATACGACGGAGGAAAGAATATTGGCATGACCCAATCCACCGGGTACCCAGCCTACAACGACATTGCAGAAATCAAAAATTTTCTTGGTAATGCCGCCGGAGTTCATGATGGAGGCTGCAAGAATAAAAAACGGAACAGCGATCAGGGTAAAAGAGTTGCTGATGGCGCTTGTAAAAGCTTGAAAAGCCTGTTGAAGAGAATAGCCGCTTGTAGCCAGATAAGCGACGGAACTGCCCAACAGCGACAATCCGACCGGAGCGCCAATAATCATTAACACGGCAAAAACAACAATCAACAAAATCATGCGTTCTCCTCCTCTCCCCATACGATGCGCAGACTGCTGATCAGCAGTCGGACACAGGAAAGCGCCATGCCCAGCGGAAGAGCAGTATAAACAATGCTCATGGGAATGTGAGTGGCTGTTGCCTTCACACCCGCCTGAATGCCGATAAAGCGAAAAGAAAAGGGGATCATATAGCAAAACAGCGCGATGGTACCCAAGTTAATAAGGACTTCCAACCCGCGGCGAACGGCTTGAGGGAATAAATTTACAACCACTTCCATCCGGATATGTCCTTTTTGACGGTACGCATAACTGATTCCAATAAAACTTACATATACAAAAATAAAGCGTGCGGCCTCTTCGCTCCAGGTCAGCGGGCGGGAAAACACATACCGCATAATCACTTGTGCCAACAAAATAAGAAACATGGCGGATAACCCGAGAATAATGACCGCATTTTCAATCATTGATAAACATTTATCCACTTTTTGAATGCTGCGTTTCATAATTTGGCCATTCTCCTTTCAAAATATTGTGTGAAAGAAAGCCGCCGCACAGAGACGGGCGGCTTGTTTCGTGAGAGATTACTCGATGGCCTGCAGCGAATCATACAGACCGGCGGTCCACAGACCTTCGGCTTCGCAAGCTTCTACTACCTGAGCGGCGGCATCTACAAAAGCCTGGCGGTCAGCCGGTTCATGGACTTGCACACCTTCATCAATCATCAGCTGCAGCTGCTCCTCTTCCGCATCCAACACCAGTTGATTGACGGTATCTGTTCCGGAGACAAAGCAATCACGCACAATTTGTGCATATTCATCCGGCATTTCTTCTAACACGTTATTGCCAATGATGACCGGGCAAATGGTGATTTGATGCTGGGTGAGATTGATGTAGTTGCATACTTCGTGGAATTTCTGTGCGTAAATTGTGGGAATCGGATTTTCCTGTCCGTCTACAACACCTTGCTGCAGCGCCAGATACACTTCGCTCAGGCTCATAGGCGTGGCATTCGCTTTGAAGACGTATTTTGCGATATAGGAAGGAATGGTGTGATCCGGCACACGAATTTTCATACCGGCTGTGTCGTCAGGCGAGTCCACCGGGAAGTTGCAGGTCAAATCACGAACTCCGTAATACAAAGAAGTCAGAATGGAGAACCCTTTTCCTTTTATCTGTTCATAGTAAGGTGCCATGACGTCGCTGTTGACTGCGCGCATTGCCTGATCGCAGCTGCTGAAGACATAGGGGGCTTCATACACATTAAAATCTGTCACATATTTGCCTACCTCACCGATGCCAAGAACTGCGATATCGATGGAGCCGGACTCTCGGACGTTGTTGTTCCACTGCAGGAAACAAGAGTCAGGCACATTGCAAAGGTCAAAGCGAGTGTGAGAAAGCGTTTCATAATTTTCCTCCTTTTAAATAATGCAGAATATAACCAAAAACGCATCCCCTGTTGCAGCCACTTGTCGAACACGCATGATTTGTGCTATAATTAGAAAAGGAGGATGGCCAAGTTCTCCCTTTGAAAAGCGCATTCTTTCGTTCTGCGAAGGGGTGTGCTTTTTTGATGCGAGCACAATTGTTATTTCCGTTCGGTTGCGTTCAGTCGACGGATCGATTTTTTTATGGAAAGGCGTACAGGATAGCATACCGTATTTTCCGGCCAGCTTTCTCCTTCAATCAGGCGGAGAAGCTGCCGGGCACCTTCTGCCGCCATTTCTCCGATTGGTCGGCGGATGCTGGTGAGGGGCGGATAGGAGTAAGCCGCCAGCATGCCATCGTCGAATCCAACGAGGGAGAGATCCCCGGGAATATCGATTCCGGCTTCGTGCGCTGCTCTCATGGCGCCAAACGCTACCGCATCCGATGCGGAAATTACTGCGGTAGGTTTTTGAGCGCGTTTCAAAAGAGCCTGCATACCTCGATAGCCGCTTTCGGCGCTGTAATCGCCGGATAAAATCCATTCCGGGCGGATATCGACATGGTGCTTTTCCATTTCATCCACGAATCCTGCATAACGCCGATGTGTGGATGAAGATTCCTCGTTCCCTTTCAGGTAAGCGATGTCCCGGTGGCCATTCTCAATCAAGTATGCGACCGCCTGTTGGACACCGGCTTTTTCATCACAGTAGATATTTTTGATGCCCTTGTCATCCAGCTTGCGGTTGATAACTACCAGCGGAACGCCTGCTGCCTGGATGCGCTGGATCCAAACATCGTCTTCCGGACGCTGACTTACCAGAAGAACACCATCGTAATTGGCTGTTGTAATGCGATAGTCATCGGCCAGTTTGTCGATGCCGTTGAACAGCACGTTATAGCTTCCGGAAATGCAGTCGCTCACACTTTGAATCACTGTGTAAATAAAATCAGACGAGGTTGCATGTACTAAGCTGGTAAAGAAAACGCCAATGTTATAGGAACGAACACGCACCAGTCCTTTGGCAGACAGGTTCGGCACATAGTTCATGCTCTCTGCCAGTAAACGAATCTTTTGACGGGTCTCTTCGTTGACCAAAGGGCTTCCATTGAGAGCGCGGGATACCGTTGTATGTGATACATGCGCCAGCTGCGCAATGTCTTTGATGGTTACACTTCCCATGTTCACACTCCTTTTGCACGCGTGTGCAAACGATCCTAAAAAAAGAGCACACGCTAAGAGATATCTTTGCAAAAGCAAAATGTTAACGCGTGCAATCGCTACTAGTATTGTACCATATTACTGTCGAATTGTGCAGTGTCCATATTGCACAAAGATCAAATTCTTTTTTCAGCACATTGAAAACAAAAATTCGTTCGCTTTACGAAAAGCCCCTTTTCATGGTATAATAACAATAATTATGCGCCCATTACGGCGCCTTTTGGAGGAACTTTATGTTAACAGTGACCGACGTCAGTCTTCAGTTTCAGGGCAGCACCCTGTATAAACACGTGGACCTTAAATTCGCGCCCGGCAACTGCCATGGCATCATCGGCGCCAACGGCGCGGGCAAATCAACGCTTCTGCGCATTTTGTCCGGTGCGCTGGAACCCACCACCGGCTCGGTGTCCATGGTGGCGGAGCGCCGCGCTGACCTTGTGGTGAACTCCATCCTGAAATATGTCACCGATATCGACGAGGTAAAGGGTCTGGGCTTCTGCGTTTCCATCGCTCATGCCCAATTCATGGCGCGCTACTTTAATACCCACGGCATTCCATCTATGGCACTGACCGGCGACTCTCCTGACGAGGAGCGCAACGCCGCCAAGCAGCGGCTGGTTTCCGGGGAGCTCCGTTTTCTCTTTGTGGTGGACATTTACAACGAGGGCGTGGATATCCCCGAGGTGAACACGGTGCTGTTCCTGCGTCCTACCGAGTCGCTGACCGTGTTTTTGCAGCAGTTGGGGCGCGGCTTACGTCTGGCAGAAAACAAGGATTGCCTGACCGTTCTGGATTTCATCGGACAGGCCAACAAAAAGTACAATTTTGAGGAGAAATTCGCAGCACTGCTTTCCAACACCACCCGCAGCGTCAGCCGGGAGCTCAAAGAGGGCTTTGTCTCTGCACCTAAAGGCTGCTATATTCAGTTGGAGAAATATGCCGCAAAATATGTGCTGGACAATATCAGCGCCTCCTATGACCGCACCTCCGGGCTTGTGGCGCGGGCGGCTGCCTTTACCGAGGATACCGGCCTGCCCCTGACACTGGGGAACTTCCTCGACTACTACCATCTTGACCCGCGTGCAATTTACAGCAAAAAGGTCTGCTTCAGCAGGCTGTGCGTCCGCGCAGGGGCGGCATCCGATTTTACAGAACCTTTGGAAGAAACTATGACCAAAGCCCTTGCACGCTTTGCAGTCGTGGATTCCCGCAGGTGGATTCGTTTTTTGCTGGGGCTTCTGCCAAAATTGGATAACACCGACTTTGCGACTCTATCACCAGTAGAGAAGCGGATGCTGCAGATGTTCTATGTGACTCTCTGGGGCAAAACTGCAGAAAGCTGGGAGGATGAAGAAGTTCTCGATAACCTGTATGCTCTCTCGGACAGTCCCGTTTTGCTGGGGGAGCTGCAGGCACTTTTGCAGTATCAATATGACCGCATCGATTTTATTGACGAGCCGGTGGATGTGGGCTTTGATTGTCCGCTGGACCTGCACTGCACCTATACCCGCGACCAACTGCTGGTGGCGCTGGACTTTTTGAAGCCTGCTACCGTCCGCGAGGGCGTGAAATGGCTGCCGGAAAAGCAGCTGGACGTGTTCTTTGTGACCCTGAACAAAGCGGACAAGGATTACTCCCCCACCACCATGTACAAGGATTATTCCATCAACGAGAGCCTGTTCCACTGGCAGAGCCAGAGCACCACCGCCGAAAACTCTGCCACCGGGCAGCGCTACATCCATCACCGTGCAAAGGGAAGCCGGGTGCTGCTGTTCGTGCGCGAGTTCAAGGCAGATGCCCGTTTTGGCGGTGCAGGAGCGTATACCTATCTGGGCACGGTGAACTATGTGAAGCACGAGGGCTCCCGCCCCATGAACATCACATGGCGGCTGGACCGCCCGATCCCTGCAAAGTTCCTCAAAAAGACCAACAAGCTGGTGGTCGGTTAAAAGGAGAATATCATGAAGGTTGTTCGCGTTGTTGCAGCTGTGATCTGCGACGATATTCAGACGAAACATAAAATTTATGCCACCGCCCGCGGCTATGGCGACTACAAAGGCCAGTGGGAATTTCCGGGTGGTAAAATCGAGCCGGGAGAAACCGCACAGCAGGCACTGAAACGAGAGATCCGGGAAGAGCTGGATACCGAGATCGCGGTAGGCGACCTCATCGACACCATTGAATACGATTATTCCACCTTCCATCTTTCTATGGACTGTTTCTGGTGCGAAGTGGTTTCCGGCGAGCTGGTGCTGAAAGAAGCCGAGGCTGCACGCTGGCTGACTAAAAAGGAGCTTGATTCTGTTCCGTGGCTTCCGGCGGACCAACTTCTTTTAGCGCAAATTCGTCCTGCATTATAATTTTTTATGATAAATCCCTCTCTTTAGCTTTCTCAAATTTCCATTTTTCACCCAGATATAATAATCATGATTCAAAGCCTCTGAGTCGAAAGACTCAGGGGCTTTTTCATGTCTGGAGGTGAGCATTTTGTTATTCCGCACCATCACTATCATTATTACCATCGTATTTTGAAGCGCAGCTGCGCAGAAAGGAGAAAGCATTATGAACTTTTGGTCCGAAATCGTCAAAGAGGTTGGCACCGTCCTGGTGGAAGTCCTCTTCCGCATCGCTGAAGAAATGGAAAACAACAATTGATCACAGTACACTGAAAAGGAGATTTTACTATGCCCGCAAATGTTGAAACGATGTTCTCTGTCCGTGAGACACCTTGGCACGGCCTTGGCACGGCCTTGGCCGTATCATTATGGATGCCCCTGCAAGCCGTGAAGCCTTGGAACTAGCCGGTCTGGACTGGCAGGTGGAAAGCCGCAATATCTATTCCGGCACGGGTGCTATGATCCCCGGCTATCGCGCAAATGTCCGCAGCACTGATGATGCTGTTCTGGGTGTGGTATCCGACCGCTACCGCATTGTGCAGAACGAAGAAGCATTTCAGTTCACGGATGACCTGCTGGGTGAAGGCGTCACTTACGAAACTGCCGGTTCCTTGCAGGGCGGCAAGAAGGTCTGGATGCTGGCAAGGCTTCCGAGGAAATATCTTATCGCTGGAGATCAGGTAGTACCATATCTTGTGATCTTCAACAGTCATGACGGAAGTTCTGGTGTGAAAGTGGCCATGACTCCGATCCGTGTGGTCTGCCAGAATACTCTGAACCTTGCGCTGAATACCGCAAAGCGCAGCTGGACTGCGCGCCACACCGAAAATGTTCTGCTGCGGGTGCAGGATGCCCGTGAGACCCTGCAGCTGGCCAGCAACTATATGGTTGAACTCGGCAACCGTGGCGAAGAGCTGGCTCGCATCGATTTATCCGATCACAAGGTGCAGGAGTTCATCAATGAGTTTTTCCCGATTTCTGAGGACCTGTCCGATTGTCAGCGGAAGAATAATCTGCGCCTGCAGGAAGAGCTGAAGGCTCGCTATTATAACGCACCGGATCTGGAATGGGTCGGCAAAAACGGTTGGCGATTCGTGAACGCTGTTTCCGATTTTGCCACCCATGCAGACCCCATCCGTAAAACTCGCAACTACAACGAAAAACTGTTCCTGCGCACCGCAGAGGGTAACCCCATGATCGACAAGGCTTACAAGATGGTGCTGGCAGCAGCATAAAGGAGCAAGTCATGAATGATGTAAACAACCGCATTTTCAGGGAATTTACGGAATTTTTTGACAACGTTGAGAAGAGTGCTTCTGAAATCAGCGTTACCACGGCTTATGAGATCACGATGAAAAGTACCATCAGCACCGCCATTATTGTTTTGGAATCCGAGGGCAGACTGGAGGAGCGCTACTGGAACCATCTCAGGGTGCAAAATAATATTCTGGATTTTCTTTACGACCTGTGGGTTGGCTCTTGCCATTCATTGGCCAGCGACTTTTCCACGATCATGAAAGACTTGGTGGAATACGACTTCATCATTAGCGAATCAATTATGAGAGAAAGGATGCAAAGTGCATGAAAAGATTGATTTCAACTTTGAACCTGTCCAAAGAAGATTGGCTCCGTTACCGCAAATGCGGTATTACCGGCACGGATGCCGGGGCTATCCTTGGTCTGAATCCCTACCGCTCGGCATTTCAGGTGTACCACGATAAAATCAGCGATACCACTGAAAATATCGACAACGAGGCTATGCGGCAGGGCCGTGATTTGGAGGATTATGTGGCGCAGCGCTTCACCGAGGCCACCGGTCTGAAAGTACGCCGGGCAAATGCCATTTACCAGAGCGAGGAACATCCGCTGCTTCTGGCAGACTTTGACCGCCTGATCGTTGGTCAGAAAGCAGGATTGGAGTGCAAGACAGTCTCGCCGTTTTCTGCGGACAAATGGGCTGATGGGAAAATCCCTGCACATTACATGGCTCAGGTCAATCACTATCTGGCTGTCAGCGGTTTTGACTGCTGGTACATTGCTGCTCTGATTTTTGGGAAAGAACTGGTGATTCACAAGATCACAACCGACAAAGAAGTTCTGAACAACCTCATTGCCAAAGAAGAGCACTTCTGGAAATACAACGTGATGCCCGAAATTCCGCCTGTACCTACCGGAAGCGAGGGGGATACACAGCAGATCAATCAGCTGTACTCTGCAGATGATAGAAACAAAACTGCCGATCTGAATCCCATCCGCGACCTGTTGGATAAGCGGCAGGAGCTTTCTGACCAGATCGAACAGCTGGAGCAGGAAAAAGCCTCTATTGAACAGCAGGTGAAGTTGGAGATGCAGGACGCCGCCTATGGTACAGCACCGGGCTACAAGGTGTCCTGGGTATCCTCCGAAAGTAAACGGGTAGATTCCCAGCGTTTGAAGAAAGAACAGCCCGATATTTTCAATCGGTACAGCAAGAATGTAAGCAGCCGCAGGTTTACCATTATCCATGCAGCATAATTTTTGTACGCCTATAGGCACACAAAATTTGCGCTTCAGCTATTTTTGTTTAATAGAAAAGCACAATACTGTTTACACAATAATAATTGTATGCTAAGATAAGAATATGAGGTGATGCACGATGGTTCTGCGCAAAAGTTATTTGGATAAGATCATTCCTTTTATCGATCAGGATCTGATCAAAGTTCTGGTTGGAATCCGGCGCTGTGGAAAAACAGTCCTTCTCGGTCAGATCAAGGACGTGCTCCTCCAGCGCAACATTCCCGCACAGAACATTATTCAGGCCAATTTTGAGTCCATGCGCTTCCGCAACACCCGTACTGCAGAAACGCTTTACGACTACATCGCAGAAAAAGCGGAAGGCTGTACCGGCAAAATCTATATTCTTCTGGATGAGATTCAGGAGGTGGAGCGCTGGCAGATTGCAATCAATTCTCTTCGTGTCGATTTCGATTGTGATATTTACCTGACCGGCTCCAATTCCAAGCTGCTTTCCGGCGAACTGGCAACCTATCTTTCCGGACGATACATCCAGATTCAGGTTTTCCCCTTTTCGCTGGCCGAAGCAAAACAGCAATGCATTGAAAACGGAACCTATACTTCGGATGAAAAGCTCTTCGCAGACTATTTGAAGTACGGCGGTTTTCCGCAGCGTTTCTTCCTCCCTGACGATCATTCAATCACCACCTATCTGGACGATCTTTACGAGGCTATCATTGTCCGTGACATCATGCTGCGCCACAATATTCGCGAACAGACCGCATTACGCAATGTCCTTGCATTCCTGCTGGACAATATCGGCAATCCGTTTTCTGCCCGTAATATCAGTGGACGCATGGTTTCGGAAGGAATCAAGACAACCACTGCTACCGTACTGAACTACGTTGATTATTTCAAGGAAGCCTTTATCCTTCTGAATGCAAGCCGCTATGATATCAAAGGAAAAGCGCTCCTGTCCAGCACAGAAAAATACTATGCAGTCGATCTTGGCCTGCGGAACGTTATCAAGAAAAGCGAAAAACTTGACAGCAACAAGCTGTATGAGAACATCGTATATCTGGAAATGCGGAGCCGTGGCTATGAAGTTCAGGTCGGCAAGCTGGACGACACCGAAATTGATTTTATCTGCTACCGTGGAGATGAAAAGCTCTATATTCAGGTTGCTTACCTGATCACTCCCGCCGATGAAGAACGGGAGTTCGGTAATCTTGAGCGGCTGCACGACAACTATCCTAAGTATGTTATCAGTGGTGATTTGATGAATTTAAGCCGAAACGGAATCATTCATCGAAGCATCATTGATTTTCTGCTCAATCCGTAATTTTCACATCATGGGGCACAACAGTTGACGCTGTTGTGCCCTTTTTTCTTTATCAGAATTGGAGGCATTCTCATGGAAAATCCATTCGTAAAATTATTTGCTATCGACTTCAAAGATCATCTGGAAGTCAAAAAGTCCGGCAATACCGAGCTGAAATATGTAAGCTGGGCGTATGCCTGGGCAGAGGTAAAAAAGCTGTATCCCTCTGCCAGCTATGAGGTCAAGAAATTCAACGGCCTGCCCTATGTTTATGATCCCATAACCGGCTTCATGGTGTACACCACTGTCACGATAGAGGGCGTTTCGCACGAAATGTGGCTGCCTGTACTGGATGGCGCAAACAAAGCCATGAAAGCTGTGCCTTACACCTATACCACCCCGAAATGGGACTACAATCCGCAGACCCGCCGCCGTGAAAAGATCGGCATGGAAGAGCGCACCGTAGAAGCAGCCTCCATGTTCGATGTGAATAAAGCCATCATGCGGTGCTTGGTGAAGAACCTTGCTATGTTTGGCCTTGGCCTGTACGTTTATGCCGGAGAGGATTTGCCGGAAGATGCTGCACCGCAGCCGGAGGCGGAACTGCAAAAGCAGCCGAAACCGAGATCCGCTACCCCGAAGCAGGAACAGCCGCCCATGCCCTGCATCTGCGCCCGGTGCAACCAGCCCATCAAGAGGGTCAAGCTGAAGGATGGCTCCATCATGCAGGCGGCAGAGTTTGCAGCCACCCATGAGGGAATGTGCGCTGACTGCTATAAAGCCACCAGATTGAACGTAGCATAATAAAACTGCTCTATTTCGATGTCACTTGATTCTTGTATGATTCTATATTTCATGGTACACTTACAGTAGTGAGTTCTGAAAGCTCTCCTCTGTGAGTGGAAAGGAGCATTGCATGAAAGATTTGCAGTTTCCTGTTGGAATCTCGAATTTTGAAAAGATTCGAGAAGGCGGGTATTATTATATCGACAAGACCAATCTGATTTCTGAACTTCTTAGCGGTGGTATCGCTGAAGTAACATTGATCACTCGTCCTCGCCGTTTCGGAAAATCACTTGGTATGAGCACTCTCGCAAATTTTCTGGACATCCGCAAAGACAGCAAGCAACTGTTTGAGGGATTGGCGATCTCCAAAAATACAGAGCTTTGCAAAAAATGGATGAACCAGTGTCCTGTGGTATTTTTCTCTTTCAAGGATACGGACGGTCTGACCTTTGAAAGCGCCTATGGAATGCTGCGCATGAAACTGGCATTTGCATTCCAGGATTATCAGTTTCTTTTGGATGACGATGCTATTTCTGACGATGACAAAAGCATCTTTAAGCGGATTCTGGGACGCACTGCATCCATGGATGAAACAAAAAGCTGCTTTTTGCTATTGACCCGGATGCTGGAAATCCACTTCAAAAAATCGGCGGTCGTCATTCTGGATGAGTATGATGTTCCCATTGCAAAAGCCAGCAGCAACGGATATTATTCGCAGATGCTGGACGTGATGCGGGCTATGATGAGCACCACGCTCAAAGACAATACTTCGCTTGACTTTGCTGTTATTACCGGCTGTCTGAAAATTGCTAAAGAAAGCATTTTTACCGGGACGAACAATTTTGTTTCGGACACGATTCTTTCTCCCCGGTTGAGCGAATCCTTTGGTTTCACACAGACAGATGTAGATCAAATGCTGAAAGATGCTGGTCTTGAATCGCAGTCTGCTGAAATCAAGGCATGGTACGACGGTTATCATTTTGGCGATGCAGACATTTATTGTCCGTGGGATGTGATCAGTTATCTGCGGGATTTCCAGTATGGTGTAGCACAGAAGCCGAAAAGCTATTGGAAAAACACCAGTGATAACGCCATCATCCGTTCTTTCATCGACTATGCAGGCGACAATATCACCACAAAGCTTGAAACTCTGATGGCTGGCGGCTCTATTGTTCAGCATATTGAAGAAAACCTGACCTACGATTATCTGCACTCCTCTGAGGAAAATCTTTGGAGTGTGCTGTATCTGACAGGCTATCTGACCAAGGTGCGGGATAAAGATTTGACGGATTCGCTGCCGGATGGCTGCTCTGCGCTGATGATTCCCAATGCAGAGATTCAGGAAATTTTTGAAACCACTGTAAGCAAGTGGTTTGACGATAGCGCTAAGGCGTGGAACCGCAGCCCTTTGTTTGATGCAGTCTGGAGCGGAAACAGCGAAGCTCTGACAAAAGAAATGACCAAGCTGCTGCGTATGACCATCAGTTACCATGACTATCGGGAGGATTTTTACCACGCTTTCCTTGCGGGCATCTTTACTGGTGCTGGCTATGTGGTGGAATCCAACAAAGAGCATGGCGAGGGTCGCAGCGATGTCATTGTAAAGGATATCCGCAATGGCCGTGTGGCAATTTTTGAAGCCAAGTATTCCAAAACTCTGGATGCTCTGCCGGATGCCTGTGATGCTGCCATTCAGCAGATCAATGACCGGATGTATGCAGCAGACTTCCGGGATGACTATGATGACATCCTCTGTTATGGCATCGCATTCTTCAAAAAGCGTTGTATGGTACGCAAAAAATAAACACTATACTGGAGGCCCACACAATATGTGCGATGTGCTTGATAAAGTGGAAAACCGTGGCATTGCAAAGGGAAAAGCCGAAGGGGAAGATACGCTGGCTTTGCTGATGAAGAAGCTGTTCGATCAGAACCGTATTGAAGATGCAAAGCGGGCTTCTGAAGATAAGGAGTACCGTGCTCGGCTGATGAAAGAGTTTGGCATCAGCTGAGCAAAAAATTATATGTACAACTGGGAGAGTGTCTTCGGATGCTCTCCCTTTACTTTTGCAGGACAGTCCGCGTGGATTGTCCTGTTTTTATTTGGAGGCATACAATGAAAGAAGAAAAAATCAAAGTCCTTGCGCTCCTGCCAATGGAGCTGCCAAAGGAAATCGAGCTGGACAACACGCTTGAAGCCATGCAGAAATTTGTAGGCGGGCTGATCGAATGCATCACATTGAGTGACACCGGTTCAGCGGTCACACTGGTCTGCAATGATGAAGGCAAGCTGCTTGGCCTGCCGCTCAATCGTCCGCTGTGGGATGGAGCCGATGTTCTTGCCGGGCCGGGATTTCTGGCCGGATGTGACAACGAAGGGAATCTGACTTCCCTGCCGCAGAGTGCAATGGATTTCTACAAAGAGAAGTTTAGAGCTTTTATCATTGAAATTTAAGGAGACTAACTATTAAAAGTCAAGCCCCAAAATGAAAAAATCCGTCTGCCGACCGCTGCCCCTGACAAACAGCATTCA